>JAVEZW010000028.1:0-22618 GCA_034002805.1 Bacteroidales bacterium
CCCACTTTTGGAATATACATAATAGAGTCTTGGTCAAATTCTTCTCCAAGTTCTCTCAAATGTTTTTCAAGTTTCCCATTGTCTTTAATATCAACAACAATGAAAACTTCTTCTTTCCTATCAATAGGATTTTCTTCACCATAATTTTCTACATAAAATCCATCAGCTTGAGTTAGATCATATCCATAATTTAAAAGTTTAGCTTTCAAACTCTTATTGCGTTGAATATTTTCTTCTTTGGTATATTCTCTACCTTTACCACAATCTTCAGCTTTACGGAAGGCTGTGATAATTCCAATGTCATGTTTTAAATTATGTTGTAAAATTCTATTTAATGAGGATTCTGTGATTAATTCCATATTAAGTTCCCTTTGTTATTAATGGCGGGACTACTATTGCTTGAACGTGGACTAGAAATTTAGAAGATTCCTGTGCTATCCAATTACACTATAATCCCTTTGTTTGAGCCGCAGACAGGACTTGAACCTGCAACATATCGCTTAAAAGATAAATAAACATATAATTCTATTCCAAAAAGGAGAAGTTATGTTAGTCACTTGTCTAGAATGTAATATTGAGTTTGAAAAACAAAATTCTGAAGTTAAAAGATCAATTAATCATTTTTGTTCAAGATCTTGTTCTATCACATATAATAATAAATTACATCCTAAAAGGACAAAGAAGAATCAAAAATTATGTGTATCTTGTGGAGAACCAACAATTAGAAACAACAAATATTGTTCTGCTTGCATTTCCATTAGAATTTACAATATAACCACTGATATATCAACAGCAAAAACCGATAGAACAAGAAAATCCATCCTTTTGAAAACTAGAAAACATGAATGTGAAATATGTAAAACTTCAAAATGGAAAGATTTACCAATCAGTTTAGAACTTCATCATATAGACGGTGATTCAGATAATAATATAGAATCAAATCTACAATTAATATGTCCAAATTGTCATGCTCAAACATCAACTTATAAAGGAGCCAATATTAACATCAATTCCTCTAGACAACTAATGCGTAGAATCAGATATTCAGAAGGTAAAACATATTGAGTTACTGCGGCTAAAAATTAATCGACTATGATGCGTCCACCATATCCCCAATCTCATTGCCAGCGGTCGTGTCATGTATTGACTGTGCCGAAGGACTGTCGATTAATTTCCGTCATCGTGTGTGGAAATCAAACCGCACACCCCCATTTTATCAGGGGCATCAGACTTTCACAATAACGGAATATTTATTAATTTCTTGGTACTCCTAGGTGGACTCGAACCATCCAATAAGCAATTATAAGTTGCCCGTTATAACCAATTTAACTATAGGAGTGTTATTTGTTATTTATTTCTGATATAACTTTTTAATATTTCCGTGGCGTCATCGTCATCTGTATAATATCCAACAAGAATATAGTAACCACCGATAGGTTCATAAATTTTACCTCTATCTCGAAAAGCAACAACTTTTCCAGATTTCACACAATATTTAATTCCTCTAAATGAATGTATTCCGTCTACCTTTGTTTTAGCCTTTTCAGAAATTATATGTTGATTTTCTTTTGTTAGAAAATAATCCACTTTTGTAAAAAAATTATCTGTCATGGCAATTTAAATCCATTTATGTAGTTTCCTTTTGTTTAATATGGTGGACCTTACAGGACTTGAACCTGTAACCAATCGGTTATGAGCCGATTGCGCTACCAATTGCGCCAAAGGTCCAAATTTTTACACAATAAAGTTAGGATCATGATCGAACACAAGAACTTTTCCAGTTACCGGAGAATCATAAAAAAGTTTTTTAGTTTTTCCATGAAGTTCATGTGCAAGTTTAAGATACATCCAAACAGGACCAGCACCAGTTAAAACAATTTCATTTCCATTACCATTTAAATTTTTTCAAAATAATAACTATTCCCAATTTCAGCATAAAACTTATATCCTACTTTTTCTAACTCTTCTTGAAATTTCTTATTCTTTACCATTACACTATAAACATTTCCTAATGCCGGATTAGCAGCATCAAATGAAATCAGATCTAAATCATATTTCTTAATCATAATCAATATAATATAAAAAACTTTATTGAATACTTTAGTTGCATTATAAGTGTCTTTTCTACTAACATCATAATCAGAACTATTTAAAGAAATTTCCCCTTCTTTTGAAGAAAAAGCCACTTCCCCATTAACCTTATCAATTGCTACCAGATATGAGTTTTTATCATCTTTGAAGAACGTATAAACAATCTTATCAGAAGATAGGAACTTCCTATTTTTCCCATCAGTTCCAAAATCAGTTTCTTTTGGGTTGATTGCTTCTGTTAAAATAAATTCTTTGAAAAACATTAGTTTATTTTCATGTTCAAATAACATGCTCATTTTTATTCCTTATCATATATCACAATTGTTACATCTTCATCATACATTTCTTCTTCAATGATTTTTTCAATAATTTCCCAATCACCCCCGGCCAATCCTGAACCAATCATAGGAAAACCAAATTTTCGTTCTTCTCTTCCAAAACCAAATTTAATTTCTTTCATACAACTACGAACAGCTTCATAATCTACAGCTACAGGATTGTTTTTATTAGCAATGTTAAATTGTGTATAAGCGTTAACAATCCAATTCTTTGACTTATAATCAAACACATAATTAATTTTTCCTAATTTTGTCTTATCACCTTTTACAGTATTACAATCCAATTCATAAGCGTTAGGAAATTCTTGTTTGATTTGTTTGGCAATACCGTTACCCATCAGACAAAAACAGTTGCAACCATGAGCAATAACATCAAATTTGCCTTGTTTTGCTAATTCAATTAGATCACCTTTAATATATTTTAGCATTTAACTCTAGCAATCCAAAATTTGATATATGTTTTACCATTGACATAAACAGTTTCATGAATTTTAAATTCCATAACTACTTCATAATTTTTAATTAAATCAATGGTCTTTTCGTCGCCACAAATAATTTTAGTTTTCATGTCAAACCTTTTGTTATTGTCCTATTTTGTTAAAAAATATCAATCTTTTAAGGTGTAATATTCAACTTTTATTTCTTTTTTGTGAGTATTTTTTATTAATCTCTTGTATTGAATTTCAGTTCCATGTTTTCCAACACAAGATTTTGAACAAAATTTATTTATGGCATTTTTACGAAGTTGGTGTACCGTTAACTGAAAATGTTTTCCACACCAATCACAATTATAAAATATCGGTTTTCTTCTTTTCGCATCTAATCGTGAGTGTTCTTGTCTTTCTAAGACTTGTAAATTGTCGATTTCATTATTTAAAAAATTTTTATCTATATGATCTATTGTTTCATTTTCATTTAATCTTTTATTGATAAATAATTCATAAATAATTTTTGGATAAGATACAGTCTTTTTTGTATCGTTTATCTTTATGACGGAAAGAATTGTTAGTTAAAATTATATGTTGTCTTCCATTATTTGTTTTATTAGAATATGGTCCATATACATTTGTAAATTCTGAGTAAAGATTTAATATTTTATTTTTTAATTCAATATCCATAACATTTATTCTCGTTGATTCGTTATTAACCCTCAATTTCTTTTTTAAAGTAGTGACTAAAGAGGGCGAAAATATCTACTACAGGTCTAAGGGAATGGCTACCTGTGTCGCCGGATAACTACTTGTCCTCCAACATCTACCCCTATTTACAAAGTTGGCAAGGGATACTCTTATACCGCGTTATCCCCTTTTATGGACGGGAGCCACCCACGGTCCAATCATTTCATGGGGCTTCTACGTCTTTCGACTCCACCTTTATTCCATTACTCTGATTACCATCGGACATTAATTGTTAATTATCATAAGATGGCGTTATAATAATTAGATTCGTTTCAGGGCTACCCAAGGTGAATCACTCCTTGTTACGCATGATCATCTTATCATGTTTTTGCTACATTGTCAAGAATTTTTTTCAAAATGGAATGTCATCGTCATTATCTAAGCTACTGAAAAAATCATCGTCATCATCATCTTTATTATCGTCGATTTTCTCCTGAATGTCAACCTTTTTCTTTTCACTCACTACTTTTTCTTGAGGTTCTTCTTTATTAGTAGGTTCAAATTTTCCATTAAGAACACTCGCAAGTTTTTCTTTCAGTTCTTCAGTAGTCTTGAATCGTTTAGGGTCAAGAAATTCATCAAGGTCATAAAGAGAATTATAAACAGTTTCCTGTTTGTCTTCATCTCCTTCGCAAATTTCTGAAGGTTTATTTTCAAAACGACATTTTTCATAATTATTCACTGGATTTTTAATCCCCGGCACAGTTTTTTCACTTACATTAAAACGGAAATTATGACCTTCAGAAATATTGAATACTTTAATTGGTTCAATTTCATCTTCTTCTGAACCAGTAACAGCTTCTTGAATTCGCTTAAAAATCTCTTTTCCAAACTTATAAAGAAATACTTTACCTTCCGCTTCTGGATTTAGTTCATCCTTAACCACTAGGATGTTAGCAATGAACCAAGTTTTTTTACTAGGATTTTTGTCTTGATCATAAACTTCTTTAGCATAAAGACATACAGGACAAGAAGTTTTGATTGTCCAAGGACATTCATCAATAAACCAACGTTTCGTCACTGGATTTTGAAACGCATGTTGAAATGTTTTTACGAGTGGAGATTTTGTGTTATCCTTTTGTGGAAGAAAACGAATAACAGCCTTTGCATTACCAGAAGCATCTTTTGTGAATGACCAGAAACGATCATCTTTAAACGACTTTGTGTTTTTTTCATCATCCTTGACAAAATTACTTTCCTCTTGTTTTGCCTGTGCTTTTTTAAATTCTTTGAATCCCATACGTCTTTTCTCCTTTTTATTTGCTTGATTGTTTGGTTCCACCTATTGAAACCATGTTGAATAAGAGTTATTTATTCTTTGTTTGTGCATTGATAATAATCAATTCTTTGATCAAGAACCATATAATATGATCGCATAATATGAAATTGTAAAAGTAACAACTCTTGTTCTTTAAAGGAAAGATTATCAAATGTTTCAGTTTTGAAAAAACCATTTAACTTATTAATTTTAGAATCTAATTCGTCCTTTTCCTCAATCAATCTTGTCCTAAAATCTTCCATAATTATCACCTCCCTATTTCTCTTCAAACCATTTACAGTTATTTTTCTTGTTAATGTCTTGGGGCCAACGTTTTCTAACTTCACACTTTTTATACCATTCGTTGATTTCACCGTGATTTTTTGGAGAATCACAAACACGATAACCTTCATCGAAAATTAAATACTTACAATCACAACAATAAACCTTAATCTTTTTCCTGAAAAAATTCATCATATGTTTTAATCTCCACTCCGAGTTTGTTTGCTTTTTCTACCTTTGTACCTGAAACAATCCCATCTGTCAACAACAAATTTGTTGTTTTTGTCACCCCACTTTGAATTGTATAACCCATATCAACCAGAATTTTCTCTAATTCCTTTCTAGGATATTGTGAACAAGTTCCTGTAAATACAATATTCCCTTTATCGCCTGATTTTTCTTTAGTCTTAATTTTCACACCACAAGATTTCAATTCATCATACACCTTAAGAATTTCTGGTAAATCTTTCATGATATTATTCGCTAAAACTTCTCCAATATCATTAATTTGAATTAATGAAGATTTATTAACATACAATAAAAATTCATTATAACTACCATAATGGTCAATAATTTTTTCAGCGTTCTTTTTTGAAATCCCTTTAACCATAGCACATTCTAATGCTTGTGCTTCAGTGATTTCAATATTTTTAAGTTTCTTGATGAGATTGTCAGCTTTCTTAGGTCCAAATCCTTCCAATGATTCTAGTTCTTTTTTATCTGAATTGAAAATTTTAGTGATATTATCATAACCATTGTTGTAAAGTAATTCAATGGTGGACTCTGAAATGAATTCAAGATCAAAAATGTTAAAAATATTCTTTAGTTTTTCTAGTTTAATACCACGACAATTAGGATTTACACAAATTAATTCAACTTGATTTTCGTCCAACTTTGGTGAAGAACCACATACAGGACAAAGAATCTTTTTAAGGATGTTTGATTTTTTAGTGACAGAAGATATAAATGGAATAATATTTCCGCTTTTTATCACTTTAACATTAGCACCAATCCCTAATCCTGTCTCTTTAATCAATCTATAATTAGAAACATATACACGGCTAACATTTGTCCCATCAATCACTACAGGCGATTCTAGGACGATTGTAGGACATAATTTACCATGTTTGCCAAGTGTCCATTCATGTTTTCCCACGATAGCAGGAACACCCTCTTTGTTGAACTTTAGAGCAATTTTATTTTCTGGTAGTAATTCATCTTTTTCTTCGTACACTGAATTTTCTAATTCGACAACCAGACCATCAATTTCATACTCATAATAATTTTTATAGTGATGAAACATACCTTCTAGTGAATAAAAAACATGATGATTATTTTCAAAATGTGTTTTTTCTAGTGTGTCAAAAAACACAATATCAATTTTAGAAAGTTCTTTCACATCAATTTCTTTTTTGTTGATAAGACCAGAAACAACATTACGAATGTTTTTTTCATAATCTTTCTGGTGAACTTTCTTCATAATTGCTTCAGCTTTATATGAATGTGTTCCTTCTTTTGTTTCAGGAATTCCAATAAAATTACAATGGTCAATTTTATCAGTAACATTATTTCCGACAAATCCATCACCACGAGTTACAGCCTTAACTAATTCTCCATTATCGAAAATAACTTCAATAGAATTTCCGTCAAGTTTAGGAGTAACAGAAATATCACCACCAATCCATTTAAGGAAATCTTTTTCAGTTTTAATTTTCTTCAAACTTCCCATTGGTTGAAAGTGGTCAGTTTTATTACGGAAGTTAGAAATATCCAATCCGTCGTCAGAGAGTAAATCAAACTCATTATCACTTAAAATGGGTTCGTCATTATTATAATATTCTTCGTTAGCAATTTCAGTTAATGATTTCATGTTTAAATCCTTATTTGTAAATAAAAATTGGTTTTCCATCTTCATATTCACCAAAAAAATAAAATCTTACAGTCGGAAATTTTAGATTTGAGGGTGTGCTATTACATTCATTTGTGCTAAATGGTTTATAAAATACAACATCAATATGACCACCATCATTAATACTATATTGATTTAATTCAATTTTTTTCCTAAATCCATAATAATCTAAAATTGCGATCCCATTGTTTGAAATGTTTTCAAGGAATGTTTCTTCTCTATCATCACCCGACAACAAATAATCAATTCTTCTAACAGCCTCATAAACTTCTTTTAATTTTTTTACAGTTTCCTTAAACACATAAATTGTTCGTTTGGAAAAATTAGAATTAATTGAATATCCAAACTCATACACACCTCTTATATCATTTCTTTTAATTTCATCTTCTAATTGTTCAATAATATCTAAAATGTGATGCTGTTTGTATTCAAAATGACCACCAGACATATTCAATCTCCTATCAATATTTTCTTTGTTATTTTCTTCCAATCACCTTTCAAATCATTATGGAATAAAATTCCAATTTTGTCAAGTCTTAATTTCTTATCTTCTACTAACTTTTTCTCAAATAAAGTTTCGGCTTCTATTCTTTCTGTCAGTTTAAAAATGTCATTAAGTATGATTAATGTGAATACTGAAACCTTCGCAGTTAAAATTTTTGAACTTGTTAATAATTGTTTGACTGACAAATTGTTAACATCACAATATTGTTTGATTTTTTTCAAATCCAATTGATAAGTTATATTAATATGTTTTAATTCATTTATAACCTTATCATAAGTAGAAAAGTTATCTTCTATGATTTTGGAAGGATGTGAAGAACCATAATGATAATAATAGATACTATAAAGACGAATTAATTTATCTTCTGTGTTAAATTTTTGAGCAACTAAATGATAAAGTTTCCCATCATGGTCAAATCGTTCTTTGTTCCATTTCTCTATAAATTTTTGTTTGTGTGGCAATCCCAACAGCACATTGAATTTTTTTGATTTGAAATGTGCTGTAACAGCACATGAAACCCAATACGATAAAAAATCAAGATTCATATAAGTTAAAACAAATCTAGTAGTGATTGAGTTTTTTGACCCTTTGTTAGACGTAAATGTTCACATTCGTTTTTGTAAATCCCTAAAAGAAGATAATCTTCTTTTATAATTTCAGCTACTTCTTCCTCATCAAGTTTAAATTCTCGCATAGTTTCAGAAATAATATCTAATAGATAATCATTTCCCTTATTATATTTTTCATAAAATATTTTTCTAAGATTCAACTCATTTCTCCTTAACAATTTTTACATTATAACAAGAGTTTTACAAAGTTCTTCCATTGTCATCTCTTTTACCTTGTTAGTTATTTTGTTAAATTCCTCTTCTGTGACTTCTTCACCATTTAGAAACCATGCTTGGTAATCACCTTTAATATAAGCAGGACCATCTTCCCTATGTAGTTTATCATTTAACCACCATGCTTGGTAATCACCTTTAATAATAGCAGGTCCATCTTCCCTATGTCTTTTACCATTTAGAAACCATGCTTGGTAATCACCATCAATAACAGCAGGACCATCTTCACGATGCCGTTTACCATTTAACCACCATTCTTGAAGATTACCATTAATAAACACTTGATACTCTTTCATGTCTAACCTCCTTATTAAAATTTTATTATTCTTTATTTAATTTAATATCTAATTTGTTTACAATTAAATTAGTCAATACATACTTGATTTCGTCTTTAAGTTTGTCTGTTCCAAACACACTATGTTTAATCAGAGTTTGTTTAATATAATCTCTAACATTAAACTTTCCATACTCGTTATCGACTAATCGGGTTACTTCATCCTTTACGGCATCTTTAATCCACTCTCTAATATCTTCTCTTGAAATTTCTAATTCATTGTGTAGAAAATTTTTGAACATTTTATATTTGTCGTTTTCCATATCATTCCCCCAAAATATAAGTTTGTGTAAACCACTTTGCTGTTTTGCTTAATTCAGCCAATGTGCTATCATTGTGAATGATAATATCAGCTTCAATTTCTTTGACTAAATCATCAGATTTATTTCCGTAACTTTTACATTCATCTTTCCCTTCAACAAACACAACTTTCACATTAGGGAAATCATGTTTTACTTTTTCAATTTCTTCTTTTTCCCTAATATGTAAAAATAATACTTGGTTCTCTTCTAAGGATTCAATCGCCATTTTACATTGTTGATAAGGGAAATCATTGTATTCTGTAAGGATTCGTTTGAATTCGCTTAGAAACTTACGAAGTTTTTCATTTTTATTTTTTACATTAATTCCTAGATGTTTATGGGATAACCATTTGATATAATCCACACTAGAAAAATTTAGTGTGTCTTCATAATAAGTTTTCACAAAATTAATAAATGTGTCTTTTCCCCCTAAAGGACTTCCGTTGATCACAAAAACTTTACTCATTGTTGTTACCTTTCTTGTTAAATGTTTCATTAAATTTATATTCTTCTAGTTCTTTTTTCAGTTTCTTGTTTTCTTCTCTTAATTTTATCATCACGTTTTCAATGTTCATTAGTCTACTTTTATCAATAAAATAGTAATCATCAATCTCTTTTTTAATCTTTTCATCCCCAAATTCAATTAATTTTCTGAATGGAGAATATTTTAACTTACCTGACCCATTACAATTCATACAAGAACCTTCGTCACCATCCCACTCTTCAATCACCCCTTTTCCAAAACAACAATCACATTGTTCTTCTATTGTTATTTCTTTTACCTTAATTCTTTTGTCAAATTCTTGTTCACTTACTTGTTTATCATTTAACCACCATGATTGGCAGTTACCATAAATAATAGCAGGACCATCTTCCCTATGTTGTTTACCATTTAACCACCATGATTGACGATCACCTTTAATAATAGCAGGACCATCTTCACGATGCCGTTTACCATTTAACCACCATTCTTGACGATCACCATCAATAATAGCAGGACCATCTTCTCTATGTCGTTTATCATTCAGAAACCATTCTTGACGATCACCATCAATAATAACTTTGTACTCTTTCATAAATAATTCTCCTTTTAATCCCACCAATGAAAAATGTTTTTCTTCAACAAATCAAAAAGATATTCCTTGTCTTGTTCTCTTAGATAATCAGCATGTGCAACCATTTTTTTAGTGTCTTTTCGATATTGTTCATGTAACTCTTCATTGTCTTTTAGTTTCTCTCTAGTAAGAGAAGTATAACCTACTTTATCAGTAGATACAAGAACAAACTCACCATATTTCTCATCCATTTTATCTAACATATCACTACAATATTCATCTTTAATAATTCGGTCAATTAATTCAATACACAATCTCATTTCTCTAGCAATTTTTTTGTTATTAGCTCCAATTCCATATTTCTTAAAATATTTGGAATCTTTTTTGAATTTATGTTTGAGAATTTGAAATAAGAAATAATAATCCCATTCCCTATCATTCCAAATCACAGGAATCCACTTGAAAAATCGTTTATAATTTTGTAGATAAAAAAACGGCTTCATGTATTCATTATAATTTCTTTTTACTTTATAATAGTAAAGTGAATACATTTCAAAGTAACTTTTAATTTCATCCCACATGATTAGATTCCTTTCATGAGCAAGTGTAGTAACTTTCTAAAACAAATTTCAAACCAAGAACACCTTCTTTATAAGAAGAAAGCAATCCTCCACAAGTATAGGACATATTGTTTATAATACTTTGTTCTAACAAAAATTTAGCTTCTGCTTTAAGTTCTTCAATAGTAGGAACAGATTTTTGTCCATTCCTAATCCATTCCCAATTCATTACAGTCATCACTCCATGAACAATTTTAAAATCGAAATTATCAATTACCTCATCAATAAGTTCTTGTTTTTCTTTACTTATCATTATTAATCTCCCCTTAAAAGAAAAATCCTTCGCTATGGTTTATATTACCACCTGCGAAGGATTTTGTCAACTACTGAATTATTAGAATTTCTTAACCTAGTAGAACCTCTTGACCTTCTTTAATGATTGTACGTTTATCATCTTTAAACGTCCAGATCATGCCACACTTCAAACATTCCCTAGTGTCCTTAGAGTACCCTTCTGCTTTCTTTACGTCAATGTTTCTGTTGCCACAATTAGGACATTTCATTTATGTTTTCCTTTACAAGAACATTTTCCTGTTTTCTTACAATTACCTTTACATGAACACTTACATTTGGAATTCATATTTTGTTTCTACTCCATCAATTGTCACAATTATACTTATATTACTATCCTCTTCTTCGATAACAAAATCATTTTCATTTAAAATAAGATTCAGTTGCTCCTTAATTTCTTCTTTTGTTCTGTTGTTAATAGGACAAAATAAAAATTTCTGTAAAGATTTTTTAATTTGTTCTTCTAAGCAATTATCATTCATATTTTACTCCATTATATTTTTTAGTACCGATAGTGTATTTGTGTTCAATTTTATATTTGTCTTTATCATTATGATTAAGAACAAATAGGAAAGGATATTGTTCAGCTTCAACGACGTTCTTTGTGTCTACAATTTTAACAAGACCCCAACGCTCCATTAGTTTAGCAATAGCAGTTTGACGAAGATTATCTTGTTCATCAAAATTGTTCTTACGTCCATCCAATTCAAACAAATTTTTGAAATGAATAATGTAATACCTATTTTGTTTGTGTAGTAAGTAACAAGATGGATATAGTGTGTTTGTTTTTTTGTTAACAATACCCACTCGCTCTAGGGTTTCTCGGACAATGTTAAAATGTGCCAAAATGTCAATCTCAATTCCTTTTACTTCATTCATACCATGTTCCCTTTCTTAAAGTCAAAGTTAAAAATTCTTAGTGTTATTTATCTAAGAACATCAATCATTTGTTAAATCACTAGCTCATCCGGTAGGCCCGACCGTTGTCACAGACATCGGCGTTGCAGTCCAGGCGCTTGCACGGAAATGACGAGCAGCTATCCGGGAACGGGCAGTGACCCTTGGGGTGATCCATGATTGACCTTACGGCATCGGGGCATTTTTTCGCCCACTTCCGCACGATTACCAGCTCTTCTTCATCGGTCAGGGTAATATCAATGTTCCGTCTGATCGGCATTTTCGTCTCCGTTGTCCGTGATTTAACAAAATGATCGAGCGGAGGTGAAAACGGCAGTGGCCCTTGGCTACATTCAACCGCCCCGCTCATCATTGTCGTTATGCTCTCTGATTCCACGATTCTGCCAACATTGGCCGACAATCTTCCATTGCGCTCACACCAGCCTTTGACGATACGTGGCACTGTGAACATTCGATCCAGTTCCAGCCGTTGTCGTCATAATCAAACTCAGGCTTTCCGCCACAGAACGGGCAGGGGGTTTAACGCCAGCGAATCTGCTTCCATCTCCGACTCTTCGCAGCACTTTGGACAGCAAACCGGAGCACCGCAGCGTAGACATCTATTTATCAACACTGTACCGCAGACATCGCACGTTTCACCAGTTCCAGCCGGAAGCAGGTCACTTGATTTGTCCAGCATTTTACCTGTAAATTTATCTTGTACCATTTCATCCTCCGTGGCCCGAACGCATAACAAAACGTTCGAGCCTATTCAGGCTCAACTCAAGCCGTTATTCCAATGTGATATTGCTGCTAGTGGTGTTACTTCTAATTGAACGAAATCCCCATACCAACCACATGATTCACATAATACATAATAAGCATATCCATAAATACTTGTTTCAAATGTTGGTTGACCACCACACATAGGACAAGGTTTGTATTCTGTAATATTATAACAATCAAGATTTATCATAATATTTTTTTCCACAAACAGAACAAGTCCCATCTGCTAGTAAATTCAAACAACATTCATGAAGGGACATATTAACATAATTCAAATAGTCTTCAACGCCCTTATTAACAAAATAAACTATACAGTTAGCATCTTCATCGGCGTGTTCACTGAAAATAGTCCCAATAATTTTTCCATCACTAATTATATTACAAGTTCCATCTTCATTTTTAGACCAACTAAACATAATCAACCCTTCCCATGTTTAAAACTTTCATTGATATAGTTTAATTCTTCTTCACCTAACAATTTAAAATATTCAATGGCTAATTCTTTATTAATCCCAAAATAGGTCTGAATGTTCCCAATTTGGGAATTATCAATCTTTTCTTCTTTGTGATATTTGAAATATCTTTTCCTTTTTGTTACGACATTAAACCATAGATCATAATGAGTTTGATTATCAATTTCCTTAATTTTACTGATTTCATTTGCTAAAAAAACCAAATCTGGTGAACAAGTCATTATCCTATTAATCATAAACTGAGAATAAATTTTGTCTAAGGAAGAAATGTCTAGTCTTTCTTTCTCTTGACTAATATTTTTCGCAATGTCAAATATATTCATGCAACTGAACCAGTTTCGTTAAATTGTTCTTTCTTCTTTACATAATGTTCTCTTGAAAATGTAGGAACAAATGATACTTCATTTTTGAATAATTTCCAACCTAACTTAATTCCATTAATCATTTCATTAATCACATTTACATAAAAATAGTACATGAGTGTGATTGGATAAAATATGATCACACTCAAAACAAATGTGATATAATTTTTTAACATGAACCCGATGAGTTTATTTGGTGTGATTGTTTTCATAATGCTCCTTTAATACGGACGAAACATACCAGAAGGAAAATCTTCATGAATTTGAAATTGTTTGTAAAAGTTTTTGTCCTCAAAAAATTTATTAATACTTTCTGTGTTATCTTCATCAAACGAATTCATAATAGATGACACAGATAATCTGTCTTCATTACAATGCCAAATAAATTCAGGTTGTCTATTACAAAACGCTTTATCAACACAATCCCAATGAGTAGTTCCAGTTTTCCAATTGACAATTTTTCCATCTAATAATAGAACATTTTTATAAAGTTTTTTTATTTTCATAATGCTCCCTTGAAATTTCTCTAACTATCACAAGTAGTTTATATTCTAATTCACTTAATTTGTCAAGTCCTTTGTTCAACAATCTATTGTGTAGAGAATCACAAATTTTTAAAATTTCTTTATCTATCATCATTGATCCTTATCAGAAAAAAGAAAATTACAAACAACTTGGGAATTTTCATAAACTTCCCTTTTGCAACATCCTTCCCTACAAGAAATTTGTTCGTGTAATAGTTTAAAATATAATTGTTCACCCTTGAAACAACATTTTTTACAAGTTTGGTATTTCACTAAAGCGTTAACCAATGGACAAAAATTTTCTGTAATTTTTTCTGCAATTTTAGTAACATTCATTTGTTAATAAACCTTAATATTAAATCCTACTTGATTAAAAATCCAAACAAAGATCATGAAACAAACAAAAACTAACACAACACTGACTCCATTTGCTGATTGTTTTAATCCATACCCAATGGCAGCTTTATTAGGATTTCTCATTGCTTGAAATAACCAAAATGTTCCAATAGATTTCATGAGAACAAACACAAAACTGCTAATACCAACACTAACAAAAAATGCTAATGTCATTGGATCAATCCCACTGGATTTTACTATTTCATAAATTATCTCTTTCATGTCTAATCTCCTTATTTAATAATTTTCACATTATAACCAAGAGTTCTACAAAGTTCTTCTTTAACCTTGGTTCTTTTATTAAATTCTTCCTCACTCAGTTGTACACCATTTAGAAACCATTTTTGAAGACTACCACTAATGAAAGCAGGACCATCTTCACGATGCCGTTTACCATTTAACCACCATGCTTGAATATCACCATTAATAATAGCAGGTCCATCTTCACGATGTAGTTTATCATTTAACCACCATTCTTGGTAATCACCATCAATATAAGCAGGACCATCTTCTCTATGTCGTTTATCATTTAACCACCATTCTTGACAACTATTATTAATATAAGCAGGACCATCTTCCCTATGTAGTTTACCATTTAACCACCATTCTTGGTAATCACCATTAATAAAAGCAGGTCCATCTTCCCTATGCCGTTTATCATTTAACCACCATGCTTGAATATCACCATAAATATAAGCAGGACCATCTTCACGATGCCGTTTACCATTTAACCACCATGCTTGAATATCACCATTAATAAAAGCAGGTCCATCTTCTCTATGTCGTTTATCATTCAGAAACCATTCTTGACGATCACCATCAATAATAACTTTGTACTCTTTCATAAATAATTCTCCTTTAAATAAAAATCCTTCGTTATAATTTGATATTACCAGTAACGAAGGATTTTGTCAACTATTAAATAATGTGATCTGAGCAATAATTTTTTTCTAACATATCATACAAATCCTTAATGGTTTCTAATTTGATTGGTTCTCCATCTTGATCAGTAACACAACCATCATAATATTTTTTCCAAAATCAAGTTCCCACATCCAATAACTAATCCAACCACATTCTTCATCATCACATAATTTTGTCAACACATATTCTAATTGATCTACAATATTTTGCATGTCTTGAACAAAATCGAAACTTAAAATTTTTGAACATTGATTTAATTTATTACAATGATCTATGATTTTACTAATACAATCAAAAAAATCTTCGTATGAAATTTTCATGTATTACTCCTTAAATTTAATATTATTCATTGCTTCACAACTAAATCCCACAATGTTAATTCTTTTGTCACTTACAAATGCTGATTTGTAAGCATATTCATTTGCTAAAATGATCAAAGTAGGAATATCATTTAACTCGACTTTGCCACGAAAACTTTCATAAATCTTAGTGTAAAAGTTTTGACAATCCGTTACATTTGCAGCAAATTGTTGGATTCCATTAAAGTCCCGTTTCTTTAAAATTTCATAATATGAATCCATATCCATTGTGAATTCATGTAAAATTCCAATATCTGTCAGACGATTTTTCTTTCCTTGTAACTCATTTAAACATTTCCTCATATCAGGAAAATATTGATTGATAATATGAGCTAACACTTTTTTATCATAAGTAATAGCTTCATTATCTAAAATATGTAAAACTCGTTTAGCAAATTCTTTTTTAAGTTCGACTTCTTCTTTCTTGTTATACACGAATTCAATTAATTGTAAACGTGATTTAAGCGGATCAATGATTTTGTTGATATGATTCGTGATAAAAATAAAACTACAATTCTTACTAAATTCCTCCAAAAAAACCTTAATAGAATCCATACTTTGAGGACTAATTCGGTCGGTTTCGTCGTAGATAACTAATTTTTTATTATCATCAAAGGAATAAGTTGTGACGAATTGAGTAAGTTTGCCACGAATAGTATCAATAGAAGTTTCTAATGAACCATTGATATACAAACAATCACGTCCAAGTGTGTCAGCAATAACACTAGCTAAGGTAGTCTTACCGATACCTGCTTGTCCATAGAATAGCATATTAGGGACGTTATTATCCCTAATAACGTCCCTGAATTGTCCCTTAATTGATTCTGGAATAATGATTTCTTCAATTTCATTTGGTCTATATTTTAATGACCAAATAAAATCATCCCCTAGTTTCTTATGTAGATTCATAATTAACCCTTATTACTATTAAAGACAATATAAGTTAACTCACCACTTACAAACTTTGTGTATTGTTTATATACATAAACATCATAATCACCCTTAATAAAATTTAACAGACTAACATCAATGTCTACATCACACTCTCCATTTCCTTCAATTTCAATTCGATATTGATTAGCCGCTGAATTGTCAGCGTCATAAAGACTAATTTCTCCTTTGTCTTCGTTCATACTAACATTCATTGTTGACAATTTCATAACACGACTAGCTTTAATCGTGTTATTCATTTCCATTTCAGTGAATTTAAATGAAGCAACATATCCAGTATTTTTAGTGTATTTTTCATACAAATCACACTTATTAAAGATGTGGTCTGGATTACAAAATTTGTAATTTACTTTCGTTTTTCCTTGTTTAATGATAACTTCCTTGTCAGTAAAAACAAATTCAATGTCTTTGTTGGTATCAAACATTTTAACAACAGACACGAATTCGTTTAGATCATAAATTGAAAATTCTGGAAGTTCTTCGTCAATTTTAGAAACCGCAAGAATATTTTTTGCTGATGAAATGTTCTTCAGACAGCCAGTTTCGTTAATACAAATGTATTTGTTGATTAGCGAAAAATTTTCTAGTAGCTCCAACGTTTTTTTACTTAGTTTCATACATTTCACCTTTCATAGTTGACCTCATATCCTCTTCATCTAAGAAAATTTTTAAGTTTCGTTTAAGAAAACCTTGAATGTATTCGTCCTCTCTTGGACAAGAAATATAAAAAATATCCTTGATTGCTTCTAATAGTTCGTCATTTGCGAGATATAACATACTTATTGATACCTTTCTATTGGAATATCACATCTTACATCCATTGGTTTATAAGTTAATCTATTATAAATAATAACTGGTACTAAACCAGCATCTTCACATTCCTTGATAGCAGAAATTGTGTCTTGTCTATTCATTTCACAACCAAACAAAAACAAAATTGAAAATAACAAAATAATAGATTTCATTTATTCCTCACCACCTTTAAACCGAAGAATCTTCCTCATAAACTGGTTGACAATAACGACAACGTTTTTCTGGAAATACAGCAAAATATTTTCCGTCCATTGAACATTTCCAAGCAATAATTTTTTTGACAGACTGAGTTTTTGATTTTTTGATTGAAGTATCCATTTATAATTCCTCCTAATATATTATTCTTCACCTTACCAATCAAGTGTTACAATGTCAAGAAGTTTTTTGTCTTTCAAGTCATGAAAACAAAATACCAACACCGGAAAGAAAAATCCAACACACATTAGAGTTTCAAACATTTTTATCTCCTTAATTAGATATTAGACAAAATAACACAATTAAGTTGAAATGTCAACCAAAAAACGCCACCAAGGAGTTTTTTTAACCCAAGGACAATCGTTATCCTTATTAATGTCTTTAGGAGATTTTATACAAATTTCTTTTGTTGTTTCATAATTAGATTCAATTATAATATTGTTAGGATGTTTACATTTTTCAATGCAAGGACGATAACCAACTCTAGGAGGCACTAACCACGAAACATATTTTACATAGAATTTACAATCTTCACAATAAATTTTTTTCATTTCATATCTCTCCAAGTTGACCAAAGTAAATCTCTTACCCAAGTGTTAGGAAGAATGTTGGGATTGTCTCTTGCAAATTGAATGTCATCAACATCAAGTATAACACGAAGGAA
The DNA here is from genome assembly GCA_034002805.1 of Bacteroidales bacterium. GTDB lineage: Bacteria > Bacteroidota > Bacteroidia > Bacteroidales > UBA12077 > UBA12077. The sequence continues at coordinate 18,350 of JAVEZW010000028.1, forward strand.
ATCGACTACGGCACCGCTACGACAAATTCCGGCAGTACAATGAACCATTACCTTAGTTAATTTAGCTGTATCAAGTTCCATAATGAATTGAATCATTTCTTCAGCTTGTTTATAACTCATTGGTTTATAATCATAACAACTACCAACCGTTTGAACAGTGGTAGGATGAATATCATCAAACCAAAAAGTTTTGGTCTTATAATCATCCTCAAAAATTCTTTCTGCTCCTGAATCAAGAATACTAATAATAGCTACTGATTCGGCTACAGTACCAACAACACCTTCGGCTACAAATTTTGGAATAGCAAATACTCTCATTTTTCCCCCTCTTCATACCAAACACAATCATTATCACGGTTAATTAATTTTGGTTCACGTTTATATTCAAAAATTTCTTCGTACCAAGTTGAACGACTTATTTTATTACATAGATGTTCACAGTTATAAATCGTTGAATAAGACAAAAACTTACAATTTTTACAATAAACTTTCATTTCAATTCTCCCTTTCACTTAGGACATTTTGATTTCCATCTTTGTAGACAATACTTACAAAGATATTCCACATATTCTGTTTTATCTTCTTCGATGATTCTATAAACCACTTGATTTTTGAATCTACCCTAATGGCTTCTGGATAGGTGGCAGGAAACATAAACGAGTTCTCTGCTTCTTCGTTAAAATAGTTATGATTTGATAACCAAATCTTTCTTCTTTGAACGGTATCTTTTTGTGTTTAACATTTGCGGGACTTTTCAGATAAGTTCTCATTCTTTTAAACTCTCCCCTTTCCATAACAATCAAAACATGTTTGGTCCCTGCCCCAACAATCCTTAACTGTTCCTGTTGTGGAGCATGTGTAACATGGTTTTGTTTTGTTCATCCAATCGTCGTGTTCTTGGTTCTTCCGTTTTAGCTCTCGTAATTCCATCTGTGTCCTACTCTCAACTGGATTAGGAATACAGTCATACCCAAAAGCCATGCCATAATTTTCGTGTCCTCCCTCAACAGAGTCTGCTAGGTAATCAATCTGTTCGTCTGTTAGAACAAGTCCAAGATCATCTAAAGCAATAGTAATACACTCTTTCCAGTAATTCATAAATTTCCTTTCTATTTTAGATACACTACAGAATAAGCACCACAACAACCAAAACCACAATCATCTTTATAGATATTACCTCTTGCGTGTTTAGCAGGAGCGTTACAACTAGCAGGTTTAAGAACATCCCCATTAGTCTTATCAATAAAAGCATACACACTTCCAGCGTAAAGAATTTTGGAATATCGTTTACCATTAGTGACAGTGACAGGTTTTTTCTGAGAATAAACGCTATCTTTCAAAGTTTGAATTTTCTGAACAAGAACTTCAAGGCGGGTTTCATAAGTTTCCATCTCAAATCTCCTTCTCACTGTTGGTTACAAATACATATTACAGTTTCTAAACAAAATAGTCAAGTTAAAATTAGAGGGAAAGATAAAGTTTGGTAGTATTTTCAAAGATAGGGATAAGTTGATCGTTATACACTCCATTAACTTCCTTAACAATTTTATAATTATATCCCCAAATCTTTCCAAATTCTATATCATAAAGGTCCATGTCATTTAGTTTAATTTTAATGTAGTTGGCTACCTTAGAACCTTTAAATTTGAAACTAACATCATTTCCATTTGCTACAAAGTAATCAGCACCCACCATACATTTCAGACGACCAAAACCACCCATTTGTTGAATAATAATTTCAGCGACTTGTTTGCTCATATCAAATCCTCCTAAAAGAAATTTCCCCGTTAGTGATAGTTAGATACTACCATTAACGGGGAATTTTGTCAAGCACTATTTTATGAAAGTTGAAATGTGTTTCAAATAATCGTAAGGCGTTCTATCTCCCTCTTCTCTCAAAACATATCCACAATTTCCACACCATCGTTTAGCCCACGGGTGTCTAAATGTGTTAATATCTTTGGAGTAACATTTAGGACACATTTTTCCATCAATCAAATCTTTTATGTTCATAATATCTCCTTAATTAACTAATTTAACTAAATCTTTCCTTCCAATTTTTTCCAAGTGTTTTTTGATCTTATCTCTTTCCTCTGGCGAAGATAACTCATTACAAATTTCGATTGCTTTCTTGTTCTTCTCTTCATCCTTACTTGCCAGATAACAACCAATCATATCTTTTAGTAATCGTTTGTCTTTTGTCTTTTCAAAAATAATTTGATTGTAATATTCCCACTTAACAATATTTCGTTCACATTTAGGAAGTAAATTGTAAATGTCAACCAGAACTTCCGTGTTATCTAATCCACTACCATAAGCCATCTCAAGGAAATATAATCCCATTAGTCGATCTTCTTTTTCCTTAATGTAATACCTAGCCATTGCTAAATAAGGAACGTACTTGATATTCTTCTCAACAAATTTAACTGGTAGAATTTCTGAATTGATAAACTTCAATCCCTGAAATCCATATCTCAACATTTTTTCTTCGTTCTTTTTCTTAATATAATAATTCATTAACATAACATAAGATTCAGGATTCTTACCAATGTCTAACATTTCATTTTCAAAAATCTCAACCTCTTTATCTTTACCTTGCTCAATCAAGGAACTTAAATAAAGATGATAAAGAATTGGTTTAAACGTTTGATCTAGTGGATCACCTTCTTTGATAAGATTAATTCCTTCTAGTGCTAACACTTCTGTCTTATCATATTCCTTCTTAATAAAATATTCTTGAGCAAGATAAAAACAAGTATCAGATTTCTTGACTTCGTTGTAGGATTTAGTTAATGCCTCAACGTTTCTTTCACTTTTGTTTTTCTTTTCACGATAAGAATTCTTGTAACCATGATGTAAAATGTGTCCCGTAGTGAATTTAAAAATAGATAATTTCACTTGAGGACTATCAAAAATTTCATGTATTTTTCCCTTGAAACAAACACCTTTCACATTAGCAATCATTCTTGAACAAACAGATACTACATGATTTCCTTGATCGTTTAAATTGTAAATTTCAAAATTATGAATCCCTTGCGCTAAGTTTTCGGGAAATTCTCCAACAAATTCTTCATCACAATCTAAATAAAATAAGAAATCACCTTTGGCTTTCTTTAAGGCAAAATTTCTTGCAGCAGAAAAATCGTCATTCCATTTGTAAAATCCAGTTTTAACTTTAGGATAATTTTTCTTAACAAATTCTAATGTCCCATCATCAGAACCAGTATCAATATAAATCACTTCATAAACTTTATCAATGATAGAATCTAAACAACGACCAACATCATCAATCTCGTTTTTACCAATAATACAACATGAAATTTTCATAGTTAATAATTCCCCTATTTTCTGTCATCATAATGTGTTTCGTATTCATCTTTAAACTCTTCAGCATTTAATTTCAAAGATTTTTTGATGGAATCCGGCCATAAATTATATTCCTCTGAAGCTGATTTTATTCTTCGTAATAACCAACCTTCCTTATATATCATACAATTAATTCCTTATTCAAATTCGACAATGTTTAGATATTCACCCAATTTTTTATTAAAACAATGTTGACACATATCAATATAATATTCAGTTCCATCACCAAAGATAGAACCATATCCACCTATACCATGAATTTGAACTGCTTCTTGTGATTCAACCTCATCAACTTCTTTCAAATTCATTCCGCAAACATCACATTTCCATTCTTCTAATTGTTTTTCAACAACATCTACATATTTAAATGTTCTCATGATCAATCCTTGTATTGAAATGGGGAATTTGGTGTAGAAGCCCAATGTTGTGTTACATAAGGTTTAAATTTTCCTTTGTAAACATAACCGGAACAATGAGTAGGAATAAAATAATGGCTAGGATAAATCGTAAAGTAGTCAGCTTTCAACCCGAAAATAGCCTTAGTAAACAAAACCGGCCCTGTCGTCTGCCAAGTTGTCAATGTCTTTTTGTCAAGACTACACAACTTGTCACCACTTAATGTTCCAATGTGTTCAATGATTTTTTCATACAAAGGTAATCCCTGTTCAGTTGCTTGAAATCCTACAGCTACTAATTGACCTCTAGTGTATTCATTTTCATAACAACCAAACGCTTGATTCTCTTCAAAAAATCTGTCTTCTAATCTACGCAAACAGGTAGCATCTGCATCACTAAAAATCCCACCAAACTTGTGTAGAATTTCATAACGAGCAATATCACATTTACCACACCATTCCCAATTTTCATTAAACTGTTTCTGATTTTTCAGTCCATTAGGAAATT
>JAVEZW010000029.1:0-22613 GCA_034002805.1 Bacteroidales bacterium
GTTATGAGAGCGTTGTGTATGAAAACAGATGGGTCACCAATTATGAAACACCAATTTGGATACAGACTACTTTAACACCGATTCTTAATGAGCAAAATGAAATAATCAAATTTGTGGCTATTGAGTCAGATGTTTCAGCGTTAAAAGAAGTGGAGGAAAGACTCGAAGCAAAAAACGAAAATCTCCTTTTATTAACCGAAAGTCTCGAAAAAACAAATCAGGCACTTGAAGAACAGAAGCTTAAATCAGACGAACTTTTACTTAATATTTTACCTGCCGAGATTGCAAATCAGCTTAAGAAAAAAGGCTCAGCCCGATCTAAACAATATAAAATGGTGAGTATTTTATTTACCGATTTTAAAGATTTTTCAAAGCTGGCATTAAATACCCCGGTACATGATCTTATCGGTGAATTAAATACTTATTTTCAGAAATTCGATGAGATAATCGAAGGCCATTTTATCGAAAAAATTAAAACGATTGGTGATGCATATATGTGCGCCGGTGGATTGCCTCTAACTAATAAAAGTAACCCGATTGACGTAACTATTGCCGGACTTAAAATACAGAAATTTATTAAAGAATACGGAGATCAGAAACGAGCTAACAATCAGGATGCATGGCAACTACGTGTTGGTATTCATACAGGCGAAGTAATTGCAGGTGTTATTGGTAAAAAGAAATTTGCCTACGATATCTGGGGTGATGCTGTAAACAGAGCAGCCAGAATGGAGCAGCTCGGACAAATCGGCCGCGTGAATGTTTCGGGTGTTACCTACGAGTATATTAAAGATTTTTTCGATTGTACCTACAGAGGTAAAATTGAGGTTAAGAACAGCGACGAGCTTGATATGTATTTTGTTAACCGTTTAAAACCAGAATATTCGGATGACACGGAAGGTACTGAACCAAACGCTGAATTCTTAAAAATACTTGCCAAATACTAAAGTTGATTTATTGATCTTAGAGCGATTTCTTTTTCTGCTCCAATTTTTTTACTTCGAATCTAAGCCGTTTACATATTTTACCTGATCTGCCAGTTGTTTTACAAGGCATAGTAATCCCAATATCATTACAAGACAGTCATATCCCAGCTTTGTAAAATCGTTTAAAAGTGATTTATCAACTTCGGGATGGACTAATCGTTGAATCTGAAACAAGAAACTAATAAATACCAGGAGTATTATAACTGTAAAAAAAGCAATAAATAACCTGTTCACAATTTTAGGATTTGATAAATCTTTAATCTGCTTTTCATTAATTCTTGTTGTATCACTTAAACTAGCTAATCCCATTGCAATACCCGAAATAAAAATTACCTGCCCTACAAGCTGAATTGGATTCTCAGGTCTCCAGATAAAAATATAAACCATTAATCCAATCATCCATAATATAAAAACCCATCTTAGGTAACTAAGCTTATGTAGAATAGGTATTATTTTCATCAGTTTATAAAGTTTACAACCTATTTAGTTCAATATCTGATTAGTTTTGCTTTACAAAAGCATTTCGCTGTTAAAGTTTACTGGCAAAAACTGTTTTATACTTTCAGCCGAAGTAATTTTATTTTCGCCATAAAGAAAAACCTTTACCGATCCTTTCGATTTATTTTCACTTTCGAGCATTACCTGTAGGCACGATCCACAAGGAGGAATTGGTTCTTTTGTATATCCATCGGCATTTAAAGCAGCAACGGCTATTGCTTTTATTGGTTGTTCAGGGTATTGAGCGCTTGCATAAAAAATGGCAACTCGTTCAGCACATAATCCCGATGGATAAGCAGCGTTTTCCTGATTGTTTCCTCTGACTATTTGTCCGTTTCCTAATAAAACTGCTGCTCCAACCTTAAACTTTGAATAAGGTGCATAGGCACTCTCAGCTGCTTTCTTGGCATTATTTATTAATTCTTCGTAGATTTTTTCAAGTTCGGCAGAAGAATTGTAGTCTGTTAAGACTGAAATTATTTCTCGTTTTTTCATTCACATTTTAATTGGTTAATCCACTTTCGATTGATGTTATAAAACGATTATTTTTATATTTGTTCAAAATAACAAAAAAAAACTGAATTCATAATAAGAGATTAATGGATTACCTTATTTTTCAAGATAAAAAACAATTAGCCATGATAAAAAGACTTTGTTTGATACTTATTCCGATCATATTGTATTCATGTTCATCAACGCGACAGGCAACCAATTCAACGAATTTGCCTGTTATTACCCAGGATAGGAAAACCTATATTACCAATTATAAAGATCTTGCTATTCGGGAGATGAATAGATGTGGAATTCCGGCAAGTATTACCATTGCACAGGCTCTGTTAGAATCTGATAACGGAAATAGCACGCTGGCCCGAAAAGCAAATAATCATTTTGGTATAAAGTGTCATAACGGCTGGAGTGGTGAGAAAATTTATCATGATGATGATAAAAGAGGAGAGTGTTTCAGAAAATATAACTATGTGTACGAGTCGTACGATGACCATTCCGATTTTATTGTAAACGGCAGCCGTTACAGATTTTTATTTGATTATGGTACTACAGATTATAAATCGTGGGCACATGGATTGCAAAAAGCAGGTTATGCAACCAACAAAAATTATGCGAACATGCTAATTAAAATTATTGAGGATAATCAGTTATATCTTTATGATTCGGGACTATTGCCAAATACTACTTTAGATCAACGCCCAGATACACAGAAAATTAATTTAGGAAATGTAGATAATTTTAAAATCCAGCTAAACCGACATACTGTTTATGAGAAAAACAGGATTGATTATATCATTATAAAAAAAGGTGATACGTTTGTTTCTCTTACCGAAGAGTTTCAAAAGTTAACCTGGGAGCTGGCAAAATATAACGAGTTACCTCAGAACGCTGTTCTTAATGAAGGTCAGATAATCTACCTGCAGCCAAAGCGCAATAATGCTGAGCATGGAAAAAATTTCCATACAGTAACCGAAGGCGAAACAATGCACGCTATTTCTCAGATTTATGGTATACGATTAAAAGCATTATATGAAAAAAACAGGATGACAGAAGGTACCGAGCCACAACCTGGTGAAAAACTGTATCTGAGAAAAACCAAACCAGAAACAGCAACGACAACAGAACCTAAGAAAGATGAACCTGAAATTACAGAATTTGATACTGAGTAAAAGGTTATTTCAGGGTAAATGATTTGATATTTTGAAATCCTCTCAAAAACTCATTAATTAACAATGGGTTTTTACCTGCCTGTTGTAGCCTGAGGATATTTATATACCCACCTTGGACTGCAATTTTGAGGTGGTTTTTTTCGTCAGTTACAATGATTCCAGCTGGTAAATGATGATCAGTTTTTTCTTTTGACGAATCAAATATCTTTATCTGAACAGATTCTCCTGCGTGCCCATAAAGCTCTGTCCATGCAGCAGGGTAGGGGCTTAATCCTCTTATGTGGTTAAAAATTGATTCAACTGGTTGGTTCCAGTTGATGCGACAATCATCTTTAAAAATTTTTGGTGCTGATTTAATTTGTTTATCAGACTCAATTAATTCAGCCTGATTTATCTGTGGGTAATTTCCTGCAATCACCGCATCAACAGTTTTAATTACTAGTCTAGCCCCTTTTTCCATTAACCGGTCATGAAGAGTTCCTGCTGAATCATCGTCAGATATTGAAACTTCCTCTCTATAAATAATATTTCCTGTATCTATTTCGTGTTGCAGGAAAAAGGTAGTAAGTCCGGTTGTTTTCTCACCATTAATAATAGCCCAGTTTATGGGAGCAGCACCTCTGTATTGAGGTAAAAGTGAAGCATGTAAATTTATTGTTCCTAATCGTGGCATTGACCAAATGATCTCAGGAAGCATTTTAAAAGCAACAATAATCTGTAGATCGGCTTTAAGATTTGATAACTGATTAATAAATTCAGGATCTTTAAATTTTTCGGGTTGAAGGATATTCAGATTTTTACTTTTTGCATATTGTTTTACAGCCGACTCCTGAATCTTTTGCCCTCTACCTGCAGGTTTATCTGGATTTGTAACTACACCAACAATGTTATATCCTTGTTCGGTAAGTAATTTTAGCGGAGCAACAGCAAATTCGGGTGTTCCCATGTATACAATTCTAAGATCTGTTTTGCTCATTTATTCTGATGGTTAGAATTTTTAGAAAGAGTAAAATAAATAAAAAAAGTCCTTTTAAAGGACTTTATCTAACTATTTTTTTCGGGATTATGAGTTCTTGATATTTCAAGAGTGTGTCCCATTTTCGTCCGTTTTGTTTCGAGGTAAAACTTGTTATGTTTGTTTGGCTCTATCTGTAAAGGAATATTTTCTGTTACAATTAACCCATAAGCCTCAAGTCCTTTTCTCTTAACAGGATTATTTGTTAGCAGTTTAATTTTACCTAATCCAAGATCGCGTAAAATACTGGCACCAACACCATAATCTCGCTCGTCTTCCTGAAATCCAAGTTCTATATTCGCTTCAACGGTATCCATTCCTTCTTCCTGCAGCTTGTAAGCCTTAATTTTATTAAACAAACCAATTCCCCGTCCTTCCTGGTTCATATATAAAAGTACTCCTTTGCCTGCTTTTTCAATTTTTTGCATTGCTAGATGCAGTTGTTGTCCACAATCGCATCGTTTTGATCCAAAAATATCACCGGTAAGGCATGATGAATGTACACGAACACAAACTGATTCGTCAGGAGTCCAATCTCCTTTGATGATTGCAACATGCTCAAGTCCATTTGATTTTTGAAGATAAGGGATAAGCTCAAAATCACCATGTTCAGTGGGGAGTTTTACTCTTACACCACGTTCAATAAGACTATCTTCTTTTAACCGGAATTTTATTAAATCGGCAATAGAAATTATTTTGAGATCGAATTTTTTAGCAATAACAAAAAGCTCAGATAATCGGGCCATTGTGCCATCTTCGTTCATAATCTCAACTAAGGCACCACCGGGTTTTAAACCTGCCAAACGGGTAAGGTCAACCACTGCTTCGGTATGTCCCGGACGACGAATAACACCTCTTTGGCGTGCTTTTAGCGGGAAAATATGTCCTGGTCGGGCTAAATCCTCTGGTTTAGTTGCAGGATCAACAAGGGCTCTTATTGTTTTTGCTCTGTCTGATGCGGAAATTCCTGTTGTGCAACCATGTCCGAGTAAATCAACAGAAACCGTAAATGGTGTGGCATGTAAAGCCGTATTATTTCCAACCATCAATTCGAGTTCGAGTTCCTTGCATCGATCTTCGGCAAGTGGCGTACAGATTAATCCACGGCCATGAGTTGCCATAAAATTAACGATCTCGGGAGTTATAAGTTCTGCTGCAACAACAAAATCACCTTCGTTTTCACGATCTTCATCATCTACAACGATTAACACTTTTCCAGCTTTAATCTCTTCAATTGCTTCTTCAATGGTGTTTAGCTTTTGTTGTGGAATATCTTTTACCGACATGATGTTACTATTTTAAAAGGGAAAAAATCTTTTGCAAAAGTATAATAAGAGTTTATAAATAACTAGGATATTAATCACAAATTATAGGTTTTAACCTCTTTTTGCACGTTCCCAATTTACTGGCTGTGCCTTTTTAATAAATCGAATAAATCCTGCGATTAATGAATAGTTCATTATAAAAATATAATATGGAGTGAAAACAATTTTTAGTTTTATTTTTTTTGTTTGCAAAACGTAACCAATGAGCACAAATAAATAGAAAAGGACTTGGATTAATAAAAGTATAATGTATAGTTCGTTTTGGGTTGATTTAAAAACTAAAAGGATATTCAAAAGAGCTATAATTGGCAAAGAGAAAGGGATAATTGTCCATCGGATTACTTTATGCGAAATATACTGAAAGGTTAACATCGGGTTTAAGAATGGATTTAACAAGCCTTTTAATCTGAACAGCGTCTGAAATGCCCCAAACCCAATTCTTTTTTTGCGTTTTAGCTCTTCGCTGATATTCTCTGAAGCTCTCTCTTCGGCAAAGGCTCCAGAGGTGTATTTTATTTTAAATCCCTTTTGTGCAATACCCAAAGAAATTACAAAATCATCAAGTATAGTATCGTTTTCTATTTTAGTAAATAAATCTGTGCGAATAGCAAAAAGCTCACCAACAGCTCCAATAGCAGAATTTACGTTCGATTCGCATTGTTTTATAAGCGATTCATATTTCCAGTACAAACTTTCGCCCGAATTAACCGCATTATCTTTTGCAAACGGAATAATCCTTTTTTCGCCTGCCACACAACCTGTTTTGTTATCCCTGAATTCAGCAACTATAGCACTGATACAATCTTTATTGAGCATTGAGTTTGCATCAGAAAAAACAACTATTGGTGTTTCAACAAATTGCATCCCACGGTTTATAGCATTAATTTTTCCTTTTCTTTCTTTTTCGTGATAGACATTAATTTCGGGATATTTTTTCAGCTCATTCTCTGTTCCATCAGTCGATCCATCGGTTATCCAAACAAAGTGAAGTTTGTCTTTTGGGTAATTTAACCTGAATGAATTTGCAATTTTTTGATGTACCACATCAATTTCGTTATAAGCTGAAACAAAAAGAGTTACATGTGGTTCATAGTGAGCTTTGTCTATGTTGCGTTTACAAAAGGCCTTTTTGAAAGTTGATAAAAAAAACATAAGCAATGGATATCCAACATATGAATAAAAAAGGATTGCTACAAGTATAAAGAAAAGGATTTCCATATTAATGCTGAGCTATAAATTGCAATGTATTTTCAGCTATTGTATCTGAATTGTAATCTGTTTTAATACGTTGCTTTGCAAAATTACCAATTTCAATTTGTTTTTCTTTATTATTAATAAGATTTACAATGCTTTCGGTAAGCTGATTAGCGTTTTCGGCAATTATAATTTCGTTCGATGTTGCTTTAATTCCTTCGGCCCCTTTCGGTGTTGAGATAATAGTTTTGCCCAGTGCCATGGCTTCGATAATTTTAACTCTCATGCCACTACCTGCAAATAATGGAACTATTACAAGACCATCAGAAAGCAAGAAATCTGAAGCATTTTCAATTGTTCCGTAATACTGTACTTTATGTTTGGCAAGTTTTTTTATGAACCAGGCAGGAGCATTTCGGCCAGCTACTTTTAATCTGATTTCGGGAATTTTGTTTCGGATTTTTGGCAATACATTTTTTATAAACCAATACAATCCCATCTGATTTGGAATCCAATCCAATGAGCCCAAAAAAAGTAATGTAGGATGCTCTTCTTTAGTGTTTTGTTGTGTATTTATATTTCTGTAGAATTCTGCATTTATCCCGAACGGAGTAACCAAAAAAGGTTTAGTATTTTTAAATTGTTCATAGAATAATCCATCTGTATGCGAAATTGGAAGTAGCAAATCATACGTATTAATGTGCGATTGTTCGAATTTTTTTAATCTCTTCGATAACAGGTTAAAATACATCTTCTTAATAAGGTATCGCGAATAAGATGCATTTTCTTTCCAGATAGTATATTCGATATTATGTGGCCGATAAACTATTTTGCCTGCATAATTTTTTCTGATTAAATCGATATAGGGCAGTGTATAAAGGCTTTCGAGTTGAATAAAATCAAATGATTGTTGTTTTATCAGTTCTAGAATTTTTTCAGAAAAATCTGTTGAAATAAATCGCTCAAGATTATAAGGATGGGTTGAAAAAAGAAGATTTTTAATTAGTTTGTAAATTGAAATTCGCGTATCAACACTTACGCCAGTTAAATCAATATGCTGATTTTTTAGAGATGAAATATCTTCGGTCCTGTTGCAGTGTTTGTGGGTAACTATGTTTAATATTACCACATGGTGCTCTTTTTTTGCATATCCCTGAGCCAGGTTTAATATAGCCAGATTGCCACCATCTCTCGGATAAACTGCCTTATTTGATATAATCAGAATATTCATCAGCAAGCACTATGAATCTGACTTGTTTTTTGAAAGCCGGGCAATAAGCTTTTTAAATGCAGTAAAGTAAGTGTCAGCATTAAGAATAACTGAATCTGTTGTAGCTTTATAGGTTAAAAATATACCCAGAGGCATTAAAACAAACGACGAAATCCACATGCCAATATAGGCAGGAAGTACGCCTTCGCGAACAAATTTCTCGCCTGAGATGGATAATATATAATAAAAGATAAACAGAAATATCGATATAACAACAGGAGTTCCGAACCCACCTTTACGAACAATTGCTCCCAGTGGTGCTCCAATAAAAAAGAATACAAAACAGGCAAAAGATAATGCAAACTTGCGGTGCCATTCTATCTGATGTCGCCGTATGCGATCCTGCTTATAGTTAAAATGTTTTTTCGAATCTTCTACTGAGCTCTGCGCTGCCCGGGCATAGGTTAATGCATAACCAATAGCCTCATTCTTTTCAGAAATATTCAGTTTGGTAAACGCCGAATCAATATAAAAATCTTTATTTATGGCAGAATCGATAAGAGCAACCTGAGCTGTTTCTTTACTTTGCAATGTATCGCTTATGCTATCTGTATCTTTTTTTGCAGCGTTTTTGTCTAATCTGATTTTACTCAACGGTTTACTATTCCTCTCAATTCGTTCTTTCTTAGATTTAACAGGATCTTTTATTTTTTTAAATTCATCTTCTGCACTAATTGACTTATATTTCTTTTTTTGTTGTTTTTCTATTTCTTTCTTAATATTCTCTTCGCGTTTAAAATAATTATTATCCGAAAGTGTTTTAGAAAAATCTTTAACGATTTCAGCATATTCCTTTTTCAAAGAGTCTTCGTAATAAACTAGTTGAGAAATATTTAACATCTGATAATTATCCTTGAAAAGATCTTCGTCGGAGCGGTTAAAATCTAATCCCGTCAATTCAAAGATTACGGTTTGTTCGTCGAAATAATAACGTTGGTGAGGGAATTTTTTATCTGATTTACGTCTGTCTTTTTTTGGTTCATCAACCTCCTCGTATGTCGATCCATGATATAGAGTAAGAATAATGCTGGTTTCATCTGCTGTCATTCGCATATAGCCCGAATCGGCAACTGTAACTTGTACGTTTTCTTTTCCATTGGTATGATCATAAACCATAATATGCTGAAGCAGATTTGTTTTATGGTTTTTTTTGGCGATTTTTATGCTGTAACCCTCAATGCCATTATAAAAAATACCTTCATTAATTTGCAGTTCGGGTCTTTGATGCTTAACATCGTAAATAAGTGCGCCGGCTTTGAGGTTTGTGTAGGGTATAATGTAATCGGAATAATAAAACGCAGCAATACTAACGGCTATAATAAGGTAAATAAGTGGCGCCATAAATCGCTGTAACGATATTCCGGCAGATTTTATAGCGGTAAGTTCAAAGTTTTCACCCAGGTTTCCGAAAGTCATGATTGATGATAACAAAACAGCCAGTGGAAGAGCCATGGGAACTAATCTGGCAGAAGCATAAACTATTAATTCGGCAATAACGGTCCAATCTAATCCTTTCCCAGCTAAATCATCAATCATTTTCCATAGAAACTGCATAAGCAGTATAAACAACGAAATAAAGAATGTCATGACCAGTGGGCCAAGATAAGATTCTAAGAGAAATCGGTGTAAGCGTTTCAATGGGTTTAGTTTTATTGTAAAACGATTACAAAAATAAGTTATTTTGTGTAAAGGATTTTATGAATTGTGAAAATAGATTAGATTCCTAACGCTCTTTTTAAGTCAGCTATCTGAGAATTCCAAAGCTCAATAACTTCATCCTTCTCGCTGTCATCGGCAAAGTCGGTAATAATCAGAGCAACTTCGTTAGTTAACTCATCCTGATGTATTTTAAATTCAAAATAATGATCATTTTCATCATCATTTACCCACTTAAACCGGACTGATGAATTTTCTTTTTTAGAAACCAACTCAGCTTGTTGCTCGCTTTGATCCCATTTAAATGTAAAAATAGTACCATCAATATTAATATCATCGGCAAACCATTCAGCTAAACCACTAGGTGTTGATAATCGGGGAAAAATTATTTTTGGTGATGCATTAAGTGTGTATTCAAGCTCAAATTTCTTTTTCATTCTTTTTAATCATTTATTTTCATCATATTCTGCAATATATATAAAAAAATCAGATTTTTTTAATTTCTGTTAACAAGATAAAGCAAAATATTTTATATTTGCAGCCCGAAAGGATATTTACAGGTTCTTATAAATTAATATTTTGGCGAGTTCCGAAAAACCAGAAATCTTTTGATTTCTTTGTTTTTCGAGAATCCACGAAAATCTAAAATAATCGAAGATTATAAGATTTTCGGGAGTAGCTCAGATGGTGCCGAAAAACGGAATAGATTAAATAAAGTTCTTATAAATAAATATTTTGGCGAGGTAGCTCAGATGGTTAGAGCGCATGATTCATAATCATGAGGTCGCGAGTTCAATTCTCGCTCTCGCTACAAAGCAAAGCTCTTGTGCTGTAAGCACAGGGGCTTTTTGTTTTAAATATCCCAAGCTTGCTATGGGATATTTAAAACAAAAAGACACATTAAAAGGCGAAGCCATATGAGCTTTGCTTTGTTAGTTTTCCTTTTAAAGAATCACAACAGCTTGCTGTTGTAATTCTCGCTCTAGATACATGAAAATTAAGCAGTTATAAAATTTTATAACTGCTTAATTTATTTTTGAATACACAAACGAATACACATTATTTAAACAGTAGTGTCAAACTTTTCAATATTTTGTTTTGTTGTTCTAATAAGATCATCAATATATTCAAAATAATTAAAACTGGTTCTCTTAGCAAGAACCCATTGAGCAACTCCGTGAATTAATGGTATATCGGAAATTTTAAATTCTTTTAGTTCGCTTTCTTGTACAATATTTTGAGTTTTGTTATCGAAATACACTATCTGTAATGGAATTTTTAGATCCTGAAATGTTTTATCCATATCTGCATGAGAATAGGCATTCCTGAAAGTTTCTCTAATTTCATGAAGAGTGTCTTTCTGTTTTTTATTTATTATATTTTCTCTTTTGCACAGATTAATTGTATTCCCTAAATCTTTATTTCCATACTTTTTCTTTGCTTCTAAAAAAAACAAGTCCATCTCCTCGAAAACAATTTTCTCTTCTTTTTTCTTTTCCTTATAGATTAGCGCAAATTTCAAATATTTCTCAATTAAATGATTAGTTAATGTAATAGATGCTTGATATAATCCCAAAACTAAGCATTTGCAGATTTCATGTCTTATAGGGTCTAATTCTGGAAGTCCATATTCATTTAAATATGATTTTCTTATCCTAATATAGTTCTTTTCAACATCTGGTATGAATTGACTGAACAATACATCTAATTCCTGTTGCAAAATTTTAGTTTCAACCATTTAACAAGATTTTATTAATAAAATTCTTTATAAAGAATTATTAAAACTTATTTAATTGTAATGTTATTCTCTTTATTTATTAA
This sequence comes from Bacteroidales bacterium, assembly GCA_034002805.1. Lineage (GTDB taxonomy): Bacteria > Bacteroidota > Bacteroidia > Bacteroidales > UBA12077 > UBA12077. The sequence continues at coordinate 11,442 of JAVEZW010000029.1, forward strand.
TTGAATTACAAAAGTCGAATCAGTTTTCATTCTTTTATAATAAATAGTCCCTGTTTTTGTGTCTAATATGGTTGGTACAAGTGGTAGTTTATTAGAAACATACTGATATCTTTGAAAATCATTCAAAGAAAATAACAGATAAATTGCAATAAGAATGATAGATATCTTGAATATCATATTAATTATTTTTTCTATTTTTTCCATGTGAATTAGATTTAGTTTGTAAATAGTTAAAGTTAATTAAATTGATTAAGTCGCCAATGCCTTTTATTTCTTCTATACTTAAAATATCAAGGTTTGGGCTTTCCCTATTTTTTATAAGATTATTATCTAAATATTCATAATTAATTAGATCTATCCTTTGTTCATCAGTTAGAATACAATCATTGTAATGTTCCGTATTAAGCAAAACAACTCCAATTTTTTTGTTTCTTAAAGAAACAACATCTCCAGTTTTTAATTCATTTTTTAATAGCATTATTTATAAATTTTAATTGATTACACAAAGATATGATTTTAAGTGCTTCCCATTTTGATGGCATTTTTAATCTAAAAAAATCAATTAGTATAAAAAAACCCTGCGTTAAGGCAGGGTTCAAGTAAATTACATTTTATTCAGTGCTTTATCAATCCCCAGGTTATACTTTTTATCGTTGTATTTTAGCATAAGCCCAAAGATTACTCCCAGCAAACCCAGTAATGCAAATAATAATATGGTATAGGTGTAATTTAGAACTGCCGGATTGCCTGTATTAGTTTTATCGAGGATAATACCTGCCAGAATCGGAAATCCCCAAAGGCCAAGGTTTTGAATCGAATACATGAGTCCGTAGGCTGTACCGATTTGTTTTTCGGGCACTAGTTTAACCATCGATGGCCACATGGCAGCAGGAACCAGCGAGAATGCTATTCCTAAAAGAATCATAGGGAAATAGGGCGGTATATTGGTAAGAGCAAAACTTAAATGTACCAGCAATAATACTGATGAGCCAAACATCATAACACTTGCGCTTTTGCCCACCCGATCAATAAAAAAGCCAAAAATAGGTGTAAAAATCATGGTTCCTAATGGCAATAAGGAGGTTATTCGTCCACTTTGTATCGCTGTCATTCCGAACTTATTGGCAAAAAAGTCGGGAGCAAAGGCTACAAATGGAAATACTGCCGAATAGAATGTTACGCATAACAAGGCAATAAAAAGATAAGAGCGGTTGGTAAGTAATCCTCCAATATCACTTAGTTTAAATCTGTCTTTTTCGGTTAATAAACTTGTTTTTTCTAAGTTCTTATCAATTTTTAAGTCGAAAAGGATATAAACCAAAAATGCCAATAAACCAATACATACCAGCATGGCAGCAAACCAAATGGCAATGTTTAATCCTTCGCCATTGCCTGCCAGTATTGGAGAAATATTTAATGCAGCAAATGTTCCTAAGCGCCCAAATCCTACTTTTAAGCCAAAGGCCAGTGCAAGATCTTTGCCTTTAAACCATTTAACCAGAATCTTACTAACAACTACAATGCTTGTTTCGGCTCCTAATCCAAAAAAGAATCGTCCAAGCAACATCATTTTTAGTTCAGGCGAATATCCGGTTAAAAACGAACTCATAAATTGATTGCCAACGCCACCATTCTGATAGTATTTTGATGCTCCATAAGCAGTTAGCACAGCACCAAACGCCATAAAAAATACAAACATAAATCCGGTTCGGCGAATACCAAGTTTATCGAGAATAATTCCACCGATAACGGCCATAAACAGAAAAGTGTTTGGAATTGAATAGAACGCTACAAATAGCCCATATTGAGTGTTTGTGAAATTGAATTCCTGTTTAAGCAATACTTTTAGTGTAGAAAATGCATCATAAAAGTAATAGTTAACCGAGAGTATTAATCCAACAAGAATTAATATACCCCATCGCATATAGGGTGATTCGTTAATGTTTTTCTGCAATTTTTCCATGGAATTGATGTTAAACCACAATGATACAAATAAAAAATAAAAAAGGCTGCTCTTTATAGAACAGCCCTTCTTTATATGAATTTTAAACTTAGTCTTTAATATTTGGTCGATCTAAACCATAATTCTTTTTACGATCTTCATTCCTTAACATAAATCCAAGAACAACGGCAAATAGTCCCAAACTCGCAAAAATTAACATTGGAACAGTATAATCATAAATTGCAGTTAAATCGCCTGAAGCTACTCGTTCAGCAACACCAGGATTAACTTTTTCAACAACTACACCTATTAACCATGGGAAAAACATTAAACCAATATTCTGTATCCAGAAAATTAATGCGTATGCAGAACCAAGGTAATGTTCTTCAACAATTTTTGGAATTGAAGGCCACATGGAAGCAGGCACTAATGAGAAAGCTATACCAAGAACAATTATTGAAACGACTGCTAAAGTAATAGAAAGTGGTGCCAATGCAAATGTTAAATGTGCAATGGTAAGCAAACCTGCTCCAAAAATCATAATAGTAGCACCTTTACCTTTTTTATCAAGAAAATATCCGATAAGTGGAGTTAATAGTATTGTACCGACTGGAAGTAATCCTGAAATTTGGCCTCCTGTTTCTGGAGAAACACCTAATTTATTTTGCATCATGTTTACAGCATACTTTAGGAAAGGGAAAACTCCTGAGTAAAACAAAACACATAGTAATGCAATATAAATGAACGAACGATTGCTTAATATTTTAACAATATCAGATAATTTAAATTCTTCAGATGATACTTGTGCATTACCTTCATTTTGCTGTTTATCAAGCTTAGTATCCATAAAAGTATAAACAAGGAAAGTTAGAAATCCTATACAAAGCAAAGCAACGCCAACATAAACAGATTTCAATGGATTTCCACTTAAAACAGCATTACCGCTATATTCAACTTGGGCAAAAGATGCTGAAAAAAAGAAAGCTAATGAAGCACCCATACGGGCAGTGGCCATTTCCATGCCCATTGCTAGGGCTAATTCTTTACCCTTAAACCATTTAACAATTGCACGAGAGACAGTAATACCAGCCATTTCAACTCCAATACCAAATATTGCATAACCAATAGAAGCTACTTTTGCAGTTGCTGGTACATCCTTTAAAAAGGAATCAAAAAATTCAAAACCAAAACCACCAGTATAAAATGCAGGTGATAACCCATAAAGTTTTATTAAACCACCTATAAGCATTGTTGCTCCAGCAGTTGATCCGGTAAAACGTATTCCCATTTTGTCCAGAATAATTCCTGAAAGTATTAAAAATCCAAATACGTTCAACATGTATTCCGATCCTGAAAAGAAACCATAATTTGAAGGTTTCCATCCATAAGGTGTTTTTTCAAGTAAAGATTGCAAAGGAGCAATCATATCAACAAAGAAATATGCAGCTAGCATAGTTAAAGAAACCAGAATTAGAGCAACCCATCTGGCTGCAACAGAGTCTCTTAGAGTTTGTTTTATAGCTTCAGTCATAGTTATTATTTTAGGTTATGAAATTTAATAATCATGCGAATTTAAAATATTACTTGTTTATAAAAAACATTTTTAAAGAAATACTCAATAATAATTATAAACTATTTAGGTTGGTTGTAAATACTATGTAATAAAAAAAGCCGGCTATGGGCCGGCTTTTTGACTTTATTTCAATTGGGTTTATTGTCCTTTAATATAAATCCATGATGTTGCTTCAACAGCCTCGCGTGCTTTCTGCAGATCTTTTACAGCTTCGCCCCATGATTTATATGCTCCTATGCTTATCATCTCGAATTTATAGCTATTAACTAAAATCTCAGTTTGATATCCTTTTTGGCTAATATAATCTTTGTAAGCAGCTGCATATTTTGGAGTTTTAAAGCTACCAACTATAACATGGAATTTGTATAAACGTTGACGCTCTTCTTCTGCTTTGCGAATAGCTTCCTGCTGAGCTTGTTCTTCCTGTGCTTTTTTAAGTTCAAGATCTTTAGCAGCTTTTTGAGCTTTTAAAGTACTGTCTTTTTTAAGTTGCTCAAGGCGAGCTTTCTCTTGCTCTTTTTTCTTCTTTCCAAACATATTACATCCGGATGAAAGAAGTACTAAAATTGCTAAAACGAATGCGATTTTTTTCATAATATCATGAATTTTTAGGGTTTGCAATGTTAATTATAACAAAGATATATAAAAAAAAAGTTGATAATCAAAATAAAACTAATAATTCTGAACAAAATCCAATGATTAATTAAAGAAAAGTATTGTCAATTGTTAATAACTTATTTATCTGCAATGATCTATCATGTACTTATTAATTCAGGCGAGTTTTTAATATTCAGTTTATCAACGCAATACGTTTATTGTCGATTTAGAAATTGTATGATAAAACCAATGGTTTGTAAATTGATCTGATCAAATGGTCAAATTAATTTGATTTTTTATAAATTGTACGTTCAATTAAAGAACCTGAATTATGACAACAATTATTGAACTTTTTGAACAGAATGTTAGTAAATATGGATCAAATCCGCTACTCTGGGAAAAAAAGACTGATACTTATGAATCTACAAGCTACCGGGATACTCGCGACAAAGTGAGATTGTTGGCTGCCGGATTATTAAATCTTAAAATCAAAAAAGGCGATCGTATTGCATTACTTTCCGAAGGCAGAAATTATTGGGTTATGAGTGAGCTGGCAATTTTATATACTGGTGCAGTTAATGTTCCTCTTTCTGTTAAACTTGATGCTGCCACAGAACTTAAGTTTAGGTTAGAACACTCAGGTACAAAAATGATTTTTGTTTCTGGAGGACAGGCCAAAAAGATTAAACTGATAAAAGATAATTTGCCTGAGCTCGAAATGATTGTTTATCTTGATCCACAGGAAGATTATGAGCAAGATGAAATTTCTATTGATGAGGTTTTTAGATTGGGAGAAAATTTCGAAAAAACAAATAATAAAGATATTGAAGAGGCAATAGCTAATGTAAAACCAAATGATTTGGCAAACATTAGTTATACATCAGGAACTACAGCTGATCCTAAAGGAATCATGCTTTCGCACCGAAATTATACAGCCAATGTTGAGCAGGCTTGCAGCCTGATGTTTATTCCTGAACACTATAAAACTTTACTAATATTACCCTTGGATCATAGTTTTGCCCATACTGCAGGTATTTATAGTTTTATTGCTTACGGAGCCAGCATTGCGTTTATTCAGTCGGGTAAAACGGGTATGGAAACACTCAAGAACATACCAGTTAATATTAAAGAAATAAAACCGAACATTCTGCTAAGTGTTCCTTCGTTAGCCAATAACTTTAGAAAGAACATCGAAAAAGGCATTCAGGATAAAGGACCTAAAGTAGAAAAGTTATTCAGAACAGCATTAAAAATGGCTTATAGCTATAACAAAAACGGATTTAATAAAGGCAAAGGCTTACATGTTGTTAAAAAACCTATTCTTAAATTGTTTGATAAGGTTTTATTCTCTAAAATACGCGCCAGCTTTGGTGGGGAGCTTGATTTTTTTATTGGTGGAGGAGCTTTGCTCGACATTGAATTGCAGCGATTCTTTTATGCTATCGGTATGCCTATGTTTCAGGGTTATGGATTATCAGAAGCTGCTCCAATCATTTCATCCAACTCAAAAACAAAACACAAACTAGGATCTTCGGGGTATCTGGTAAAAAATCTTGAATTGAAAATAATTGACGATAAAGGAAATCAATTGCCAGTGGGCGAAAAGGGTGAGATCATTGTTAAGGGCGAAAATGTAATGATTGGTTATTGGAGAAACGAAAAAGCAACTCAGGAAACAATTAAAGATGGATGGCTGCATACGGGCGATATGGGTTATATGGATAAGGATGGCTTCTTATATGTGTTGGGCCGATTTAAAAGCTTATTAATTGCTAACGATGGCGAAAAATATAGCCCTGAGTCGATTGAGGAGGCTTTAGTTCAGCAATCAAAGTTTATTGATCAGTGTATGCTGTATAATAATCAGAATCCATATACTGTTGGACTAATTGTTCCGAATAAAGAGGCTTTGCGAAAATATCTTACTGAAAACAATACCGATTTTGAAACCGAAAAAGGGCAGGAACTCGCTCTGAATAAAATCCAATCCGAAATAGATGAATACAAAAAAGGAGGGAAGTTTGAGGGAATGTTTACCGAAAGATGGTTGCCTGCAGCGGTTGCGGTTTTAGGTGAGCCATTTACCGAAGAAAATAAAATGATTAACAGTACCCTTAAAATGGTGCGTGGTAAAATTGTTGAGTATTATAAGCTGAGGATAGAATTTCTTTATCAGCCCGAAGGAAAGATTATTACTAATCATCAAAACAGAAACATTGTAAGTAAATTTTAATTTTACTTAATTAATAAAACCGTTAGATCGTTATAAATTTTAACGATTTAACGGTTATTACTCCAATTTTTTTAGTAACTTATGCCCTCTAATAGCAAGGATATGTTAGCAAAAAGAATCTATAGATTTATTCTTCTTCTATCATTAATGGGTTATGGATATGTTTTTGCTCAAAACGGAACACCATATATTACTCATTACAAAGAAATCAGGGAGATAGAAAACCAAAACTGGTCAATTTGTCAGGACAAAGAAAATAACATGCTATTTGCAAACCGCAGGGGCATTATTATTTTCGATGGCAGTCACTGGGACATTATTAAATTACCATATATCCCGTTTGTTGTTCGTAAAAACCCTTTTAACGACATTGTTTACGTAGGGACAAACAATAACTATGGATATCTGCAAAAAGACAATAAAGGTTTTTATCAGTATATTTCACTTTCAAAAGATACGGCCGATATAGGCGTAATTACTAAAATTATATTTTCTGGCTCAACAATCTTTTTTTATGGAGAGAATTCCATAACTCGTTATCAGTTAGATAAACCTGAGAAATCTGTGAGATGGTATTCTAAGATGAGCAATCCCTTTACCGGATTGTTTATAACGCCCAAAAATACATTTATAAATTTTTATGATAAAGGATTGTACCGAATCGAAAGCGACACACTCTTTCCGATTGTTACTGGTTATTTAACCCAGAAAAATGAAATACTTTTTATGTTGCCTTACAATAAAGAAAAGGTTTTGGTGGGTACCGACGAAAACAAACTCTTTCTTTTTGATGGAATAAAATATTACGATTACCCGATTAAAGATGATGGTTACGCTAGCGGAAGTATTCTTTCAGAAGGATTAGTTATATCCGATAGTTTGTACGCCTTTGCAACGCTAATTGGAGGTGTTGAGATCGTAAGTAAAAATTCGGGGAAAGTTGTATATACAATAAATTATCAGAACGGATTACCCGATGATGAGATTTATTCGTTTGCCTTAGATAATAATAATGGATTATGGGTGGCCCATCAGTATGGCGTAAGCCGAATAGATCTGCGATTACCGATACAGAATTTTACTACTTATCCAGGTTTAAAAGGTAATTTAATTACAACGCTCTGGCATAATAATGAATTGTATGTGGCTACCAGTGATGGACTGTTTTATTTAACCCAGGTAAGAGATTATGCAGATGTTCAGGTACTTGTAAAAAACAAACCAGTTGAAGAAAAGATTCGTATAGTACCCACCCAATCGGAGGATGAGCATGGACAAAATGCAAAAACAGGAGAGCAGAAATCATCAAAAACACTCTTTTCGCGACTTTTTGGTAAAAAGGAAAGTCCATCAGAACAAACTAAATCAGATAATTCAAATACTGCAGAATCAGTAACTCCGAGTACTAAAGTTATTCAAACTCAACCACAATACACAAAAAAAACCGTATCAACATTAAAATCAATAAATTATATTTTTAAGAAAATTGATGGAATTAATGAAAAGACCAAACAACTTATTTCTACTGAATACGGAATTTTGGCTGCAACAAATAACGGATTATTCCAAGTTACAAATCACAGGGCTGAGGCAATCGTTAAAAACACTTATATTAATCAGATCAGCAGAAAAACTGCAAATAATTTGTATCTCGTAGCTACCAATAAAGGTGTTTTTTCGATAAAAATTGATAAAAACAATTGGGTGCCTGTTTATAATTTTATCGATTTTACTGAACCTATTTATTCTATTGCTTTAACCGATGATTATCATTTATGGCTAGGCGGCGATAATGCTGTGTATTCGTTTTTGCTCGATGATAAATCAGAACCTAAAGCGTTAAAAACATATACAATCGAAACACCATTTCCCGAACGATATTATATGCAGAGTGTTAATAATCAGATTGTATTGTTTCTTGAATCAGGTTTGTATTACCATGCTATTTCTTCAGATAGTTTTCTTCCATATAAACCTGATCTGTGGCAAAATGATTCGAGAATACATTTTATTCTGGCCCAATATGGATTGCCCTGGATTAAGCAGAATAACGAATGGATTTGCCTTTCAGATGAGAAAAAATGGGACGAGAACGAACAACTATTTCTAAAAATATTTACTGATATAACCTCTATTTATGCTGATTTGAATAATAATTTATGGGTAATTGCAGAGAATAATCAGTTGTTTAAGATTTCAAAATCATCTGATAAAGCAAATACTGATTTTGCTGTTTATTTTAAACAAATTACCAATGAAGATGGGTTGTCGTTCGAGTTATCTGATTTGGTTTTCGATGCCGAAAATAATGCTGTTTATTTTAATATTGTGGCTCCTTATTATGTTAAGCCAAACTCAACTCACTATCAGTATTTTGTTGATGGGTTAATGAGCGACTGGTCTAAATGGTCAACGAGTACAAATATAAGCCTGATAGTAAAACCTGGCGATTATTCAATTCGGGTTCGTGCAAAAGATTTATGGGGAAACATGAGCGATGAACGAAGCCTCGATTTTACCTTGAAAGCTCCTTTTATTCAGAGTATTTGGTTTTACCTGATTATTGCACTGGCAGTATTGGCCATGTTTTATCTTGTTGCAAAAGTGCGCGAAAGAAAGTTACAGCATGATAAAAATGTATTAGAACAAAAAGTGAAAGAGCGAACTATTGAAATACAGGAGCAGAAAGAAGAAATCGAAAATCAGCGCGATGAATTAGCAAAAAGCAATGATGAAATAATGCGCCAAAAAGAAGAAATTACCGATAGTATAACCTATGCGAGCCGAATTCAAAGAGCAATGCTTCCATTGCGTGATCACTTTGAAAGAACCTTTGCCGATCATTTTATTTTTTATCGCCCCCGCGATATTGTTAGTGGTGATTTTTACTGGATCGCCGAAGACCACGACAGAGTATTCTTTGCAGCTGCAGATTGTACCGGACATGGAGTGCCCGGAGCTTTTATGAGTATGTTAGGCATATCAGCTCTCAATGAGATCATTAGATACACTACAAATAACCTAAACGCAAATCAGATTTTAGGCTTATTACGCGAAAAGATTAAATTTTCGTTACATCAAACAGGTAAAGAAGGCGAAGCAAAAGACGGTATGGATATCGCTTTATGTATCTGGCGTAAGGATAAAATGACACTGGAATACTCAGGAGCTTATAATTCGTTGTATTTGGTAAAAAACAATGTTTTAGAGGAGTTTAAAGCCGATCGAATGCCGATAGGTATTTATCATGTTGAAAAGGAGAATTTTACAAATTACGAGATTAAAATTGAACCTGGTAATGTGATCTATATTTTTTCAGATGGATATGCTGACCAATTTGGAGGGCCAACAATTACTAAATTTAAAAGTACTGGAATGAAGAAATTATTTACTGAGATTGCTGCCAAACCAATGACCGAACAGGGCCAGATTGTTGAAAAAACGTTTGACCACTGGAAAGGCAGCGAGTTTCAGCTGGATGATATATTGGTAATTGGTATTCGGTTTTAATTAATTGCCAAAAAAGTAAATCAGCGGTTCATCAATCAGAGCGCGCCAGTTTCCCCACGAATGACCTTCGTTAACCTCCTTGTACATTAAAGGATAACCTTTATTGTCCATAATTGTTTTCATTGCTCTGGCTTTTACCTGTGTGTCGTTTATAACACCAGTACTCATGTATATTTTTATTGGCAGCAATGATGAAATGCTGTAATTTTCAATTATGGCATCATCGAAAGCAGGTGAATGGATTCCTATTAGATGAAATTTGTCGCTGCGATAATATCCAAAGAATGCGGAGTTCCATCCGCCAAGCGAAGTTCCGAGGATTGCGCGAGCTTCGGCCGTTGTATCAGTTTTATAATTCGAATCAATTACAGGAACAAGCTCGTCGGCAACGAAATTTGCAAACTTATTATTTGCGGTGTATTCGTCCGATCGCCTATTTAGATTTAAATTTGAAGGGTTTCTTGGATCGATAAAAACAGCAATAACAGGATCTATTTGTCCCGAAAAAATCAGATTATCTAAAACAATAATCATTGATCCTTTGGCATCATCGGAATATTCGTGCCCATCGGTAACATAAATTACCGGCAAATTGCTCAATTCATTGTAGCCATAAGGAGTATAAACTTTATATTGAACTGAATAATTAAGGTTTGATGCATTACTTAAAATTGTAAAATTTTGGCTTAATAATCCTCGGGTTACACCAGGTTGTAATACAGTTTCCTGAGGAAATACCCAACCGGGCATTCGTAACTCTGAGTTTGGCCCAAATCCACTCATCTGTCGACATGGATTTGCAGGATCGAGAATACAGTTACCATTTACAATAATTTTATAATCGAGGCGGGCATCGGAAGGAAATTTTTGTTCATTAAACCATACATTGCTTAATCCAATTTTTACTCCCTCGTAACCTAATGCAGATTCCCACCAGCCATTAAAATCACCGGCCCAACTTACCATACTGGCCTCACCTTTATAAAGAAATGCTACAGAATCGCCAAAAATAAAAGGAATTTGATTGCGGTTTTTTAATGTATCCCAGAATTGGATGATTAACAAATTTCTTTCAGTTTCTGATTCTATTAAAGCAATTTTTGTAAGCTCAGCCTTAAAATCAGAAAAAGACTCAAAAGCGAAATCTATTTTGTATTGCGGATTGTTGTCCGATTCGGAGCTACAAAATCCAAAAACAATAAACGCCAGTAAAAGCAAACTTGTTTTCATATGCAATAATTTTAGTTCACACTCCCCAATTTATATTTTATAATTTACAATTTCAAGTTACTCATCGTCTCGGTGAACTGTTCCGGG
>JAVEZW010000030.1:0-22427 GCA_034002805.1 Bacteroidales bacterium
TTTGTAATCTTTTCGACAAATTTTTCGAAATCTCCATTATATTCTGATTGAATTGTTGCATAAACTTCCGGATAAAACTCCTGCCCTACACCACCAAAATACATTGGTAACAATGCTTTAAAGATATCATTATCAACTCTGCAATCATAATCTTTAAAGAAATTAGAGGCTGATTTGGTCAGTCTTTTCACTTCGTTTATAACTGCAGCAGAATCATTACTTTCAGAAAATCCTATCAACCTCTCAAAACCGGCAGCATAACCAATAACCTCAATACCAAATATCGCTTCGCGCCAATAATCAAAAGCTAAGGCATAGGTTTCAATATCGGTATAGTTTTTATTAAACTCCTTCAGCAAACCATTATACATAGGTTTATTTGCAGCCCACGTTGTGAATTCATTCTCAAAAGCCATCTTTTTATTTACCGCATCCAGTCTTTTAAGACCATTAATCTCGCCAATCCATCTTTTCCAAGAGTTACTTACACCGGCATTTTTGCTTGCATATTTAATTCTGATCGTATCATTTACATTGGCATAGGCATTCATCACCTCAAGTCGCTTGTCGCGCAATTTTATTTTATGAGGATTTCGAACCTCTGAAACGAGTTTAATTGCATCTGAAGTAAGATATTGCTCTGTGCCTCCTGGATAACCAATTACCCATGTAAAATCGCCTTCGTTAACGCCCTTCATCGATACATTTAAAAACTTTTTAGGTTTGTATGGTACATTATCAGGCGAATATTCGGCTGGTTGATTGTCTTTGTTTGCATATATTCTAAAAACCGAGAAATCACCTGTATGGCGAGGCCACATCCAGTTATCAGTATCGCCACCAAATTTACCAATTGATGATGGAGGAGCTCCAACCAAACGAACATCTTTAAACTCCTCATAAACAAACAGATAATACTCGTTTCCGTAATAAAATGATCGTACCGAAGCAGTATGATTTGTTCCGGCAACAGCTTTACTCTCGATTTCACGATTATTATCGGCAATTATTTTATATTTTTCAGTCTGCGACATAGTACTGCTTACACCTGCAAGAGCTTGTTTAGTAACATCTTCGATTCGCACTAAGAAAGTAACTGATAGTCCGGGATTTGGAAGTTCTTCGGCTTTCGACATAGCCCAAAAACCATTGGTCAAATAGTCATTTTCGATGCTGCTGTGTCGCTGTATCTGGCCATAGCCACAGTGATGATTTGTCAATAATAATCCCTGATCCGAAACCAGTTCACCTGTGCATCCACGACCAAAAATAACGATGGCATCTTTTATACTTGCTTTATTTATGTTATAGATATCATCGGCAGTAAGTTTAAAGCCATTTTTCTGCATATCGGCAATTGTATAATTCTTTAGCAGCATTGGAATCCACATGCCTTCGTCAGCAGAAACCGTCGAAACAGCTAAAATTGAACAAATTACATAGATAAAGAGCTTCTTCATGATTTGTTGGTTTAGTTATTTATAAATTTATTTAATTCGAGATATAGTTTTTGAACAGGCAGCCCCATCACATTATAAAATGAGCCATTAATCTTCTCAATACCGATGTACCCAATCCATTCCTGAATACCATAGGCTCCTGCTTTATCATATGGTTTGTAATTCTGAACGTAATAATTTATCTCCTCATCGGTAAGTTTTCTAAAATACACTTCTGATTCAGCATAAAACAATTTTTTCTTTTTATTTGAGCTTATGCACACTCCTGTAAAAACCTGATGACAGTTGCCACTTAATTTTTGGAGCATTTTAACAGCATCATTATAATCTGTTGGTTTATTTATTACTTCATTATTAAGCCAAACAATGGTATCGGCAGTTATAATTATCTCATTATCTGCGATTTTATCACTAAAACAGGTTGATTTATACTCCGCCAGGTATAATGCAATCTGCTCACGAACCAATCCTTTAGGAAAATTTTCATCACCAAATGATTGCTTAACAACAGTAAAATCAACACCAATCTCTTTTAAAAGTTGCTGTCTTCGTGGAGATTGCGAAGCAAGAATGATTTTATATTTATCAATATTGGGAATAAACATCAGTTATAGCAGATTCTGATTAATAATATAATTGGCTACCAATGAATATAAAATACCTGCAAGCATAATTAATTTGGATAACTGACTCGCTGAATGATAGGCTGATTTTGTTTCGGCAATAATCAATTTATACAATAACAGAATAAGTGGAATGATTAAAAAAACTACAAAATACACCAATGTGATTGGATCGGTAAGAAACCGAAAATAGGCATAAAGCAACGAAAATATGGCAAAAAGGATAAACGTAGCCAGAATAACTTTTGTATTAGTAACTCCTAACACAATAGGCATGGTTTGTCGTCCGTAGGCATTATCGCCTTCGTAATCTTCAACATCTTTAATAATTTCTCTTATTAGGGTTAATAAAAATGCATAAAAAGCAAATGAAAGAACCCAAACGATAATCTGATTAAAATTTGCTTTCAACTCCACTAAAATTAATCCATAAGTTTTATTTAATAACGGAATTTCAAAAAGCAGAACAATTAAAGGTACCAGCCCGGTTAAAAGAGCCACAATCAGATTTCCGATTAAAAACTGACGTTTGTAGGTGGTTGAATAAAACCACAAAATTCCGGTAATTAAAATAAAAACCAGCGATAATATTGGAAATCCTATGTAAAAAGACACATAAATACCCATTAGTATTCCAAGAGTACTTAAAAACACATGCAATAGGATCGCGCTGCGACGAGTTATAATTTTACCAACTAAAACAGTTTGTGGTCTGTTTACTAAATCTGTTTTGGTATCAAAATAATCATTAATAACATATCCTGCTGCAGTAATAAAAACAGTTGATAACACCAGAAAAAGAAAATTAATCTCAGAAAACTGAAGCTCAAAATTGGATACTTGCAGAATCGGTTTAATAATACTCCAACGAATAAGATATTGAGTTAATATAATAATTAACAGGTTTTTATAACGTATTAAACGCAAAAAGTTCATCATATCGTTTAAAGTAAATTATGGTTTAAACCATTTGCCTTGTAATTTCATTACCTGCTCAATTACATCGCGAACACATCCATGACCGCCAGCATAATTTGAAATATATTCAGCTATTGATTTTATTTCTACTACAGCATCGGCAGGACAAGTTGCCAAACCAGCGAGTTTCATCACTTCATAATCAGGAATATCATCGCCCATATAAAGAATTTCCTCAGGTTTTAAACTATATTTATAATAAAAATCCTCGAAATCAGATTTTTTATCAGTCGAACCCATATAAATATCAGTAACGTTTAAAAACTGAAAACGTTTACGAACGGCTTCGTTTTTGCCACCCGAAATAATTCCAATAATATATCCCTGTTTTATAGCCTGATGAACAGCGTATCCATCTTTCATATCAACAGCCCGAACAAACTCGCCACCGGGTTCGAGATAAATTTTACCATCGGTAAATACACCATCAATATCAAAAACAAACGCCTTAATATTATTCAGTTTTTCCTTAAAATTAGCCATAAAACTAGTTTTCCTTTTTACTGTGTGATTTATAAATACTCTCGCTCACAAATCTATATATTTTTTCAAATTCCGGGTATTCTTCAAGTAATTTTAGGTGATTCTCCTGTACCGTTTTATCATTTCGTATTGCAGGACCTGTTTGTGCATTCTTAGGCTGCAGTTCTAATGCTTTATTGACTGTTTCGAGGATTAAAGGTTTAAGCAAATCAAAAGAGCTATCAGATTTTTTCATTAACTCCGAACCTATTGTAAACATATGATTTATAAAATTACACGAAAACACTGCAGCCAGATGAATACCTTTTCGTTTTTCGGAATCGGCTTCAGTTACACTTTTCGAAATGCTTTGTGCCAAATGCAATAAACTCTTTTTAGTCTCTGCGTTATTTGCTTCAATAAAAACAGGAACTTCACTGAAATCAATAGCTCTAATCTTTGAGAATGTTTGCAATGGGTAAAACACGCCAACGTTTTTAAATCTTTTCTGAAATACATCTATTGAAATACCCCCGGAAGTGTGCACTACAATTCCGTTATGTATGTTGAGATTTCTAGAAATATCATCAATCGCATCATCTTTTACAGCAATAATATAAATATCTGCATCGGCAGGTATTTCATGTATTTTATCAGAATAATCTGCACCAACCTTTAATGCCAGTTCCTTGGCCGAATTAATTGTTCGGTTATAAATAAAAGTGATTTTTTGATCTGATTTTTTAAGAGCCAATGCCAAATGAGTAGCTACATTTCCTGCTCCAAGAATTACGATTCTATTAGTATGAATTTTTGAGCTACTCATTTTTTATTATTAAACCATAAAAATAATCGAAAAATACAAGCTTTCAAATTGAAACCTAAGGATAACATAATAAATTACTTTTATTTATTAACTTGAAGAATAATAATTAATCAGTATAAACTATTTAAGAAATTTTGATTTTATTTTTACAATTTGGTAAATAAAAAAACTGTTATTAATTAAAATAACAGTCAATATCATATAAGTAAAGTATATGCTTAAAAATCACCCATTACCCAAACCAAACTGGGTCTAAAATAAAATGAACTCCCCTTAAACATATCTCTTGTATGTGAAGTGTAATAATTATATCCAAAATTGAATTTTAAACTTAATGAATTCATTTTTGAATTATTATAATTATAGCTTTTAGATTTCCATTCAAATACTTTTATCTCAGAATGCATACCCAATCCACAGGTAAAGGCGTTAATAGCCTTAAACTCTTTGTCTTCTTTGTCCTCCTTGGAATCAAAAATATCACTCTTAATATATGTGCCTGAAATTGCAGCGATTGGAGCTAAATGAAGTCTGTTATTTCTAATTACAAAATACCCTCCATGAAGTCCATATTCCATTAGATTAAAATAATCTCCTTTTTTAAAAGTAACATCATTACCTTCAACACTTTGCGAAAATTCCTTTTTTACAATCATATCAGCACCTGCAACAAAAATTGATGCATAAACTCTATCGATATTAAAATCAAACGCCATATAAAAATTTATTTCCGGAGAAAAACTATTAGCGAGCTCATTAGTTAAAATCATAGAATTAACACCCAATGAAAAACTTGTTGAGGCTTTGATTTTAGGATTAGGTAATACATTATTTACAAAATATTCAAATTTTGAATTTTTATAATCTTGTCTAAATCGTTTGATTTTACTTTTATATGACTCATTATTATTTCCATATTTTAACAAATGAATATAAATATCTATTAGTTGTCGTTCCTCATTGGTTAGGTTGTCTGAATTAAATAGAAGAATATCTATATTTTCAATAATTTGATTATACAAAACCTCTCCCAAAGGAATATCAATACTAAAACAATAATCCCTTTTTTCGTTACTTACATTCTTTGCCAGATCGATCCACTTATCCCAATCGGAAATTAACGAATTAATATACAGCTCTTCAATATATCCAAAAGCAAAACAATTTTTCTCTAAAGATATATTTGTAAGGTAAAGGTAAATTTCATTTACTTTATTAAGATCATTACTTTTTATGCTTTGCAGTAAGAGTCTCCTACCATTATTTACCAACATTTCTGTGCTATCGACAAAGGATGAAATTTCTTTTTCAATCTGGGCTTTAAGATTTATACTTAAACCCACAAAAATAAAGATTATAGAATACCTCCGAATCATATTAACCTAATTAAGATACTAAAAACAAACAACATAAAATAAATTATATAATTATAACTCTTTAAAACTAATTATAAAAACTGAATTAAAACAAAAAGCCTGGTTTTTCCAGGCTTTTGTAGAGGAAAATATTTATTAAAAACAATATTTATTTTCAGCAATCAGTTTGTCTGCAATTCTTCTACGTGATTCTTTAATATTATATGCTGGCACTTTGGTATAGATTTGTGCTGCTTTAATCATTTTTTCATGATTTGTTTCATCGCTAATTGAGCAAATAGCATCGATTGCATGTTTGTACATTAATAATGCTGATTCAAAGATATAGGTATCAAGCATATCACGATACAAACTCATGTTTTCAGGTGTTTGAGTTGATTCCAATTTCTGAACACGCAACATAGTTGATTCAGCAACGTATGTGTTCATTAAAATATCAGCGATACTATTCATTACTTCCTGCTCGTTAACTAAACCACGTTCAAACTTATTAACCGCAGCTTCCATCAACAAAAGCGAAAGATTTTTGAAATTTTCAACAAAGAATGCTTTGTCTTCGTAGTAACCTTTTGGTGAGTAATTATCTTTTAAATTATCTAATCCTGCAACAATTTCTTTTGCTTTCTCGAATAATTTGATCTCACCTTTTTGTCCGCGTTTAATAATCGTGTCGGTAACCAATAAACGGTTAATTTCGTTTGTACCTTCGAAAATACGGTTAATACGTGAATCTCTGTATGATCTGTCTGCTGGCATTTCGGCTGAGAAACCCATACCTCCCATTACCTGAACACCTTCGTCAACAATATAATCAAGAGCTTCAGATCCAAATACCTTCATAATTGCTGCTTCAGAACCATATTGGCCAAATGCATCCATTATTGCCCGGCCATAATCACAACCTTCCATTGCTTTGTACATTTCAATAGCGTTGTCGATATCTTTACTTACGCGATAAACAGCAGATTCTGTGGTAAATGTTTTAATTGCCTGTTCAGCTAATTTATGTTTTATTGATCCAAAGTTTGATATTAATGTACCAAACTGCTTGCGTTCATTCGTATAATTAACCGATTGATCAATAGCTCTTTTA
Organism: Bacteroidales bacterium; assembly: GCA_034002805.1. Lineage (GTDB taxonomy): Bacteria > Bacteroidota > Bacteroidia > Bacteroidales > UBA12077 > UBA12077. Next base: position 6,819 of record JAVEZW010000030.1, read on the forward strand.
GCAGCTCCCAGCACGTTTCCACCTAATTTAATACGACCCATGTGCAGGATATTTAAAGCGATTCTGAATCCTTCGCCACGCTTACCAAGTAAATTTTCAACAGGCACTTTCACATCATTATAGAAAATCTGGCGAGTTGATGATCCTTTAATACCCATTTTCTTTTCTTCCGGGTTTAAAGTAACACCTTCCCATGCTCTTTCAACAATAAAAGCACTGTAAACACGGTCGTTATCGATTTTTGCAAAAACAGTTTGAATATCAGCGAAACCACCATTGGTGATCCACATCTTTTGACCATTTAAGATATAATGCTTACCATCAGCTGATAAAACTGCTTTTGTTTTACCTGAGTTGGCATCTGATCCGGCTCCTGGTTCAGTCAAACAATATGCTCCGGTAAATTCGCCAGTAGCCAGTTTGGTTAAATATTTCATTTTTTGTTCGTGCGTTCCATAATAAGCAATTGGAAGCGAACCAATACCTGTATGTGCAGAATAAGCAACAGCAAAAGAATGACCAGCTCCCATTTTTTCGCTGGCAAGCATTGATGTTACAAAAGATTGGCCAAATCCCTGGTATTCTTCCTGAATCGAAACACCTAGTAATCCAAGTTCACCTGCTTTTTTAACAACACTTTCCATTAATCCCTCTTCCTGATGATCTATTCTCTCAAGATTAGGAAAAACCTCAGTTTCAAGAAAATCTTGACAGGTTTGAGCAATCATTTTTTGCTCTTCGTTAAACTCTTCGGGGATAAAAACTTCGTTTGGTTTTGTCTGTTTCAAAAGAAATTCGCCACCCTTGATGCTTAATTGTTTTTCCATTGTAATCGTATGTTTTAATTATTATAGTTCTAAAGATTGTTCAATTAATTCGGCAATATCATAGTTTTTAATCTGATCTTCCTTGTTTTTGTATTTTAAACCATCGGTTAGCATTACCATACAATAAGGACAAGCAGTAACAATAATATCAGGATTTGTTTCGAGGGCATCTTCGGTTCGTTCCAAAAACACTTCTTTATTTCCATGCTCTGCTTCTTTAAACATCTGTCCACCGCCAGCACCACAGCACAAAGCCTCACTTTTATTACGTTTCATTTCTTTTATTGTCGATGAAATCGCCTTAAGCACTTCACGTGGTGCATTATATTCGCCATTTGCACGACCCAAATAACAAGGATCATGATAAGTTATTGTTTTATTCTTTAGTAGATCTGAGGTAATTTTCAGTTTCCCTTCGGCAATCATTCTCTGCAAAAACTGGGTATGATGAATAACTTCGAAATTACCACCAAAATCAGGATATTCGTTTTTAAATGTATTATAAACATGAGGATCGCAAGTAATAATCTTTTTCACCTCGTACATGTTCAAAATATCAATATTTGTAAGCGTTTGCATTTGGTAAAGCATTTCGTTACCTGCTCTGCGTGCAACATCTCCACTCGATGATTCCTCGGTACCTAAAACTGCATAATCCACTTTAAGGTAAGTGAGAATTTTTACAAACGCTCTGATTACTTTTTTATATCTATCATCGAAAGCACCTGCGCTACCAACCCAAAGTAAATATTCAGGTTTCTGACCTTTAGCAAATACATTGGCCATTACAGGAACTTCTATTTTACGTTTTTCAGTCATTTTTAATAAGTTTAATGTTCTAATCCTGAAAATATATTTAATTATGCTTTTTCGTTAATATAAAGCTCATTTGCCCATAACATTCGGTCTTGCTGAGAAAATTGCCATGGAGCACCATTATTCTCGATGTTACTAAAAATCGCATTTAGTTCACCCGGAGCAGCAGCCTTTTCCATTACAAGATGACGACGTAACTCGATGATTAAAGAAACCTGATCGATATTTACAGGACATGCATTAGTACAAGCATTACAAGTTGTGCAAGCCCATAATTCTTCAGCTGAAATAAAATCGAATAGAGATTTTTCATCAATAAAATCTTTTCCGTTTTTGTCAATGTTTTTTCCAACTATCTCTAATCTGTCGCGTGCATCCATGATCAATTTACGTGGTGATAATTTTTTACCAGTAATATTTGCAGGACAAACCCTGGTGCAACGGCCACACTCGGTGCACGAATAAGCATCCATCAGGTGTTTCCAGGTAAGTTCTTTTACATCTTTAGCACCAAAAGCCATAGTCGACATATCAACATTTTCTTCTGGTTCAACTGGTTTGCCCAACATACTTTTTATCTCTCTTGTAATTGAAGGCATATTAGCAATTTTCCCGGCTGGCTCAAGTTTCGAGAAATACACGTTCGGAAATGATAAGAACACATGAAAATGCTTGGAATAAGGTATATAGTTTAAGAACACCATAATACCCACTATATGTAACCACCAGCAAGTACGATCGATAATTACAAGGGTTTCGGATGGTAAGTTCTGTACTAATGGAACAAAGAATGAACTTAAGAAAAATGATCCTACCTGTTTATAATGACCATACTCTCTTGTTTGCAACACATAATCTGAGGCGTTAAGAAAGAAAACCGAAGTCATTAAAATAACTTCTGTTATCAGGATGATATTTGCATCTAATCTAGGCCACGAAGTCATCTCGGGTTTCCAGAAACGAGGCAAACGCAACACATTTCTTCTGAACAAAAATACGGTACATCCAATGATAACAAGTAATGCAAAAAACTCAACTGCAGTAATAATTACCGGATAAAAACTACCCAGAAATGAAAACGCACGGTGTGTTCCGGCAAATCCATCAACCATTACCTCTATCATCTCAATGTTAACTAAGATAAATCCGCCATAAACAAACAAATGGAATATACCTGCAACAGGCAAACCCATCATTTTCGACTGAAAAACGGCTACTTTAAACATAAGGAACCATCTTTTTACCGGATTATCGGTTCGGTCAATGTCTTTCCCCAGTTTGATATTTCTAGAAATCTTACGGACATTATAGGCAAAAAAGCCTACCGCAGCAACTAAAAGTAAAGCAAATACGATAGTACTAATCATTGTATTTATTTTTAAGAGTATTAATCTTTTCAAAATTAAGTGCCAAAAATAAAATTAATCCCTATAAAACACAACTTCTTGGAACTTAATTCTGTGTATAAAATAAACAAAGACAAAAGATACTGTTAATAAGCTTTTGTCTTTGAAATTGATATCAATAAAAACAGATATTATCTTTCTTTAAATGCTTGAATCAATGCTGGCAAAACTTTAGTAGCATCGCCAACGATACCGTAATTTGCGGCTTCAAAAATTGGAGCATCTTTATCGGTATTAATGGCAACAATACATTTTGATGCACTTATACCAGCCAAATGCTGAATCGCTCCAGAAATACCTGCAGCAATATATAAGTTTGGAGCAACTATTTTACCTGTCTGGCCAGTATGCTCTTCGTGCGATCTCCAACCTTCGTCAGATACTGGACGCGAACAAGCTGTTGCTGCACCAAGAACCTGAGCAAGCTCTTCAATTGGGCCCCAATTATCAGGCGATTTCATTCCACGACCACCAGAAACAACAATATCAGCATCAGTTAGGATTAATTTACCTGTTTGTTTATGAACATCTGATACTGTAGTTTTAACTGCATCTATTGCAGGTTCGAATGATTCAATTGACGCAGCTTTTGGATTCTCGGTAAACTCATATGAGTTTTGTGATAAGGTAATAATTTTTACCTCTGATTTTAAAACTACATTAGCGAATGCCTTACCTGATAATGCTTTTTTATAAATTGTAAATGGTTGTACACTTACAGGTAATTTTGTTACTGCTGAACCAAGAGCGGCCTTAAGTCTAACCGATAATCTTGGGGCAAGCGCCTTACCTGTATTATTATTTGCAATAACCACTACTTTTGCACCAACTTTTTCAGCAACCTGAGCTATTGCAGAGGTATAAGCCTGGTTATCAAGATTTTTTAAATTATCGTTGGTTATAGTAATAATTTTATCAGCTGAATAGGTAGCCAATTTTTTCAATTCGTCTTCCTGTACATTTCCTATTGAAAGGGCAACAGTTTGGGTGTTTAACATTTCGGCAAGTTTACTTGCGTACGAAACTAATTCAAACGATTGTTTTTTGAATTTACCATCCCAGTTTTCTGTAAATACTAATACTGCCATATTTTTACTTTATTAAATTCTAACTTTGGTTAATTAATTGATTGAGTCCTAAATTACTTTAGCTTCGTTCTGTAAAAGATTTACTAACTCTTTCACATTTTCAGGATCAATCATTTTACAAGCTGGTTTTGGTTTTGGCAACTCAAAACTAACAATCTCTGTTAAAGCATCAATTGCTTGAGGAGCAACAACTGCAAGAGGTTTTGTTTTTGCCATCATAATACCACGCATTGCAGCGATCATAGGTTCCTTAGCAATACCTTTTTGTACAACCAATAAAACAGGCAGCTGTGATTTTACTATTTCTTTACCACCATCAATATCGCGGGTTATTTTTACGCCACCATTCTCAATTTTGAGTGATGAAACTGCAGATACAGAAGGAATATTTAAAAATTCTGCAAGCATTCCACCAACTGCCGATCCGTTATAATCGCTCGATTCGATACCATTTATAATAATATCGAAAGGATTTGATTTTACATATTCAGCAATCTGTGCAGCAACAAAGTAAGCATCTTTTGGTTCGGAATCGATACGCACTGCATCATCAGCACCAATAGCAAGAGCTTTACGAATTGTTGGCTCTGCATCAGCTTTTCCAACAGTAATAACGGTAACTTTTTGAATACCATTTGCTGCATTGGCTTTAAGTTCTAAAGCACGGGTTAATGCCAGTTCATCCCATGGATTAATGATCCATTGTACTCCGGTTGTATCAAAAGCTTTATTGTCATTTGCAAACTTTGCTTTTGTAGTAGTATCCGGAACATTGCTTAAGCAAATCAGAATTTTCATTTACTTTTATTTAAGTTAATATTTATGTTTTCTTACTTTTTTAATCAATTCGAAAAATTAGCACAAAATAACTTTTTACAACTAATTGTATCATTGCGATTTAAATACAACTAAATTATAATCTCTATATTTCGGTCGAAAAAACCTGAAATTAATCAGGTTGGCAAATATAAAAATAAGTGTTTAACAAACCAAATATATTCGAAACATCAATAATGGTAACTATTTCATACTATATAAACCCTACGAGGGTTTTTAACCCCTGTAGGGTTTATAAAAAAAGAAAGGCGAATCAGTAGATTCGCCTTTCTTAATAAACAGTAATATCTTAAGCTTGGGCCGTTGGTCCACCAAAGTTCATAGGCATCATATGACCACCGTCGTCTGATTTTTTTATCTGCCCATGCACACTTTCGTATTTAGCAATATTATCTTTTAAAGCACTCATTAACCGCTTTGCATGTTCTGGTGTTAAAATAATTCTGGATTTAACTTCCGCTTTAGGAACTCCAGGCATTACACGAACAAAATCAAGAACAAACTCTGCACTCGAATGAGTTATTATTGCAAGGTTTGAATAAATACCTTGTGCAATATCCTCTTTTAAATCAATATTAATCTGACCTTTTGGCCTTTTATCGTCTTCCATAGTTTTTACTTTTCAAACGAATTAATCACGTTTTTTTGATGATACCAGATTATCATATTCTTCCAATGAGCCTACAATAATCTTTTCGTATTCACGAAGACCTGTTCCTGCAGGAATCTTATGTCCAACAATAACGTTTTCTTTTAAGCCTTCCAGGTAATCAATTTTTCCATGGATAGCTGCTTCGTTAAGAACCTTTGTTGTTTCCTGGAATGATGCTGCTGACATAAAGCTCTTAGTTTGTAATGCAGCTCTGGTAATACCTTGCAATACCTGACTTGATGTTGCAGGTACAGCATCGCGTGCTTCTACTAACTTAAGATCTTTACGCTTTAACATAGAGTTTTCGTCTCTGAGTTTACGTGAAGTAACAATCATACCTGGTTTAAAAATCTGTGAATCACCAGCATCAACAATTACTTTTTTATCGTAAATCCAATCGTTCTCATCCATAAACTCCCACTTGTCAACGATTTGTTTCTCAAGGAATTTGGTATCGCCCTGGTCTTCAATCTCAACCTTACGCATCATTTGTCGCACTATCACTTCGAAATGCTTATCGTTGATTTTTACACCCTGCAAACGGTATACTTCCTGAACCTCATCAACAATATATTCCTGAACTTTTGTAGGACCTTTAATTGCCAGAATATCAGAAGGAGTAGTTGCTCCATCAGACAATGGAATACCAGCTCTTACATAGTCGTTTTCCTGAACAAGAATTTGTTTTGAAAGAGGAACAAGGTATTTTTTAACCTCACCTGCTTTTGATGTAACTATAATCTCTCTGTTACCACGTTTAATCTTACCAAATGTAACTTCACCATCGATCTCAGAAACAACTGCTGGGTTCGAAGGATTTCTAGCTTCAAAAAGCTCGGTAACCCTTGGCAAACCACCGGTGATATCACCAGACTTACCAATAGCGCGAGGAATCTTAGCTAAAATATCACCTGCTTTCACTGATTGTCCATCTTCGATGTTCATGTGTGCTCCAACAGGTAAGTTGTAAACTTTTATCTCTTCTCCTGCTTTGTTCAAAAGCCTTAATCCAGGATTCTTTTTCTTATCGCGTGATTCGATAATAACTTTTTCTCTAAAACCTGTTTGTTCATCAGATTCTTCCTTAAAAGTTACACCTTCGATAACACTGTCGAATTCTAACTTACCTGCAGCTTCAGAAATAATTACAGCGTTATATGGATCCCATTCGCAAATAAGCGCATCCTTTTTAACTTCGCTGCCATTTTTAATATATAATTTCGAGCCGTAAGGAATAGTATGTGTTGATAATACAATACCTGTGTTCTTATCAACAATTCTCATCTCAGCCAAACGACCGATTACAATATTTACTTTTGCTCCTGTTTCGTCAACTTTTTCTACAGTACGTAACTCTTCAATCTCGGCAACACCGTCATATTTAGCACGAATAGTTGAATCTGCAGCGATATTTGATGCAGTACCCCCAACGTGGAATGTACGTAATGTAAGCTGTGTACCAGGCTCACCGATAGATTGTGCAGCAATAACACCAACAGCTTCACCTCTTTGAACCATTTTACCGGTTGAAAGGTTACGTCCGTAACATTTTGCACAAACTCCGTTTTTAGATTCGCAGGTTAATACCGAACGAATCTCAACCTGCTCAATTGGAGAATTAGTAATTATAGTGGCTATTTCTTCGGTAATTTGTTCTCCATTACCAATAATCATTTCACCGGTTAATGGGTGATAAACATTATGTACTGTTGTTCTACCAAGTATTCGTTCATACAAGGTTTCAACAACTTCTTCGTTTTTCTTAATTGCTGTAGCAACAAGTCCGCGTAATGTTCCGCAATCTTCTTCGTTAATAATAACATCCTGCGATACATCAACTAAACGACGTGTTAAATAACCAGCATCAGCAGTTTTTAACGCAGTATCGGCCAAACCTTTACGAGCACCGTGGGTTGAGATAAAATACTCAAGAACCGAAAGTCCTTCTTTAAAGTTAGAAAGAATTGGGTTTTCAATAATCTCAGAACCTGTACTTCCTGATTTCTGTGGTTTTGCCATCAAACCTCTCATACCTGAAAGCTGACGAATCTGCTCCTTAGAACCTCGGGCTCCTGAATCCAACATCATGTAAACAGAATTGAATCCCTGGTTGTCTGTAGAAAGCTTCTTCATCAATGTTTGAGTAAGTTTAGCATTAATGTGTGTCCAAATATCAATAATCTGGTTGTACCTTTCGTTATTGGTAATAAAACCCATATTATAGTTATTCAACACTTCATCAACCTGCTCGTAACCATTAGCAACCAATTCATCTTTTTCTTTTGGAATGATAACATCATCAAGGTTAAACGATAGTCCACCTTTAAACGCCATCATATAGCCAAGATCCTTAGTATCATCAAGGAATTTAGCTGTTGAATCAGTACCTGTTCTTTTTAATACATTGCTAATGATGTCTCTTAACGATTTCTTAGTTAACAACTCGTTAATGTAACCAACCTTTTTTGGTACATGTTGGTTAAATATAACCCGACCAACAGTTGTATCAATCATTCTGTTTACAGGCTCACCATCAACAACATCATCAACTTTAACTTTGATACTTGCATGTAAAGCAACAGCACCTTCGTTATAAGCGATAATAACTTCCTGTGGTGAATAAAATTTTAATCCTTCGCCTTTAGCTTTTGGGCGTTGTTTTGTAATATAATATAATCCAAGAACCATGTCCTGAGAAGGAACAGTAATTGGAGCTCCGTTTGCAGGATTAAGAATATTATGTGAAGCAAGCATAAGCATTTGAGCTTCCAAAACCGCTGGATTACCAAGTGGTAAGTGAACAGCCATCTGGTCACCATCAAAGTCGGCGTTAAATGCAGTACATACCAATGGGTGTAACTGAATAGCTTTACCTTCAATCAATTTAGGTTGGAAAGCCTGAATACCTAAACGGTGCAATGTTGGAGCACGGTTTAATAATACAGGATGTCCTTTTAATACGTTTTCCAGAATATCCCAAACTACAGGATCTTTGCGATCAACAATCTTTTTAGCTGATTTTACTGTTTTTACAATACCTCTTTCAATCAGTTTTCTGATTACAAATGGTTTGTAAAGCTCTGCAGCCATATCTTTTGGAATACCACACTCATGTAGTTTCAACTCAGGACCAACAACAATAACCGAACGAGCAGAATAGTCAACACGTTTACCAAGTAAATTCTGACGGAAACGGCCTTGTTTACCTTTCAAACTATCGCTTAATGATTTAAGAGCTCTGTTTGAATCAGTTTTTACTGCATTTGATTTTCTTGAGTTATCGAATAATGAATCAACAGCTTCCTGTAACATACGTTTTTCGTTACGTAAGATAACCTCTGGAGCTTTGATCTCGATTAATCTTTTTAAACGATTATTTCTGATAATAACTCGTCTATATAAATCATTTAAATCAGATGTTGCAAAACGTCCACCATCCAATGGAACCAATGGTCTTAATTCGGGTGGAATAACAGGAACAACTTTCACAACCATCCATTCAGGGCGATTAATACCTTTTGATGCTCTAAAAGCTTCAACAACATTTAATCTCTTTAAAGCTTCATTTTTACGTTGTTGAGATGTTTCTGTATTTGCTTTGTGTCTTAACGAATAAGATAATTCATCTAATTCAATTCTTTCAAGCAACTTATAAAGAGCTTCAGCACCCATGTCAGCAATAAACTTATTTGGATCTGAATCATCTAAATACTGGTTTTCTTTTGGTAATGATTCAAGAATATCAAGATACTCCTCTTCTGTAAGAAAATCAAGATAATTTACTCCATCAGCTGCTTTAATACCAGGATTAATAACAACATATCTTTCGTAATAAATAATTGAATCAAGTTTTTTTGTTGGTAATCCAAGCAAATAACCAATTTTATTTGGTAGTGATTTAAAATACCATATATGTGCTACAGGAACAACCAATGAAATGTGACCCATTCTTTCGCGACGTACTTTTTTCTCAGTAACTTCAACACCGCAACGATCACATACAATACCCTTATAACGAATACGTTTGTATTTTCCGCAATGACATTCATAGTCTTTTACCGGACCAAAAATTCTCTCGCAGAAAAGGCCGTCACGCTCAGGTTTATATGTTCTGTAATTTATTGTCTCTGGTTTTAAAACTTCTCCACTTGAACGTTCAAGAACTTCCTCAGGTGAAGCCAAACCAATAGAGATTTTTGTAAAATTTGTCTTTACCTTATTATCTCTTCTGAATGACATATTTTAAATATTAAAAATAGTAAATAATAAAAACAGTAAAGAATGCCGGAAAAACCAGCATTCATAATAGATCTAGTCGAGATTTACACTTAAACCTAATCCTCTAAGTTCGTGTAGCAATACATTCAACGATTCAGGGATTCCTGCCATAGGCATTGGCTCACCTTTAACAATAGCCTCATATGCACGAGCTCTACCATTAACATCGTCAGATTTTACTGTTAAAATCTCCTGAAGAATATTTGATGCACCAAATGCTTCGAGTGCCCAAACCTCCATCTCACCAAAACGCTGACCACCAAACTGAGCTTTACCTCCAAGTGGCTGCTGTGTGATTAATGAATATGGACCTATTGAACGTGCATGCATCTTATCTTCAACCATATGGCCTAGTTTCAGCATATAGATTAATCCAACAGTTGCTGGCTGATCAAATCGTTCGCCAGTACCACCATCATATAAATATGTTTTGCCATATGCTGGTAATCCAGCCTTGGTAGTATATTCTGTAATTTGCTCAAGTGTAGCTCCATCAAAAATTGGTGTAGCAAACTTCAAGCCTAGTTTTTTTCCAGCCCAAGCCAGCACAGACTCATATATCTGACCAAGGTTCATACGTGAAGGCACACCAAGTGGATTTAACACTATATCTACAGGTGTTCCATCTTCAAGGAAAGGCATATCTTCAACACGAACAATTCGGGCAACAATACCTTTATTTCCATGTCTTCCGGCCATTTTATCACCAACAGTTACTTTTCTTTTCTTGGCAATATAAACTTTTGCCATCTGTATAATTCCTGTTGGAAGCTCATCTCCTATAGTAATATTGTATTTTTTACGTTTTAACTGAGCATCTAATGTTTTATACTTAATAATATAGTTATGAATCAAGCTTCTGATAATGTCATTCTTCTCCTTATCAGTTGTCCATTTATATGGATTAACATTCATAAAGTCTATTTCCTGCAGGATCTTTGTGGTAAATTTTACACCTTTAGCCACTACATCAGCATTATAATAATCTTTAACACCTTGAGAAGTTTTACCATTAACCAAAACAAACAACTTATCAATAAGCTTATTGTTTAACTGTTCAACCTTTAAACTAAACTCTTTTTCAACAGTTTCGAGTTCGTTTTTATCGGTATTCTTTACTTTTTTATCTTTAATTGCTCTTGAAAACAGTTTTTTATCGATAACAACACCACTTAATGATGGAGATGCTTTTAATGATGCATCTTTAACATCACCAGCTTTATCACCAAAGATAGCACGTAATAGTTTCTCTTCTGGTGAAGGATCAGATTCTCCTTTTGGAGTAATCTTACCAATTAGAATATCACCAGGTTTAACGTGTGCACCAATTCTGATTAATCCGTTTTCATCAAGATCTTTTGTAGCTTCCTCGCTAACATTTGGTATATCAGCGGTTAATTCCTCAAGACCTCGTTTTGTATCACGAACTTCGAGTACATATTCATCAATATGAAGAGACGTAAATACGTCATTTTTAACCACATTTTCAGAAATAACGATTGCATCCTCAAAGTTATACCCTTTCCAAGGCATGAAAGCAACTTTCAGATTTCGTCCAAGTGCAAGTTCACCTTTATCAGTTCCATAACCATCGGTTAGAACCTGCCCTAAGCTAACTTTCTGACCTTTACGAACAATTGGTTTAAGGTTGATACAAGTATTTTGGTTTGTTTTTGAAAACTTAGGTAATTTATATCTTACTGTATCGTCATCAAAACTAATAAATCGTTCTTCTTCGGTACGTTCATAACGAATTATGATTTCTTCGGCATCAACATACTCAACAACACCTTCACCTTCGGCAACAACCTGAATTCGGGCATCGCTGATTACGTGTTCTTCTAATCCGGTACCAACAATTGGGGCTTCAGGCACTAATAGTGGAACAGCCTGACGCATCATGTTTGAGCCCATAAGAGCACGGTTTGCATCGTCATGCTCCAAAAACGGAATAAGAGATGCGGCTATTGATGCTATCTGGTTTGGCGCAACGTCCATTAATTGAACCTCTTCAGGTGTTGCTAATGGATAATCTGCATCTAAACGAGTTTTTATTCTAGGGTTAATGAATTTCCCTGAATCATCAATCTTTGCATTTGCCTGGGCAATTATCAAACCTTCTTCTTCTTCGGCGCTTAAAAATACAATTCCTTCATTTTTAAGATTTACCTTACCTTCAATAACTTTTCTGTAAGGAGTTTCAATAAATCCGAGATCATTGATTTTTGCATAAACGCAAAGTGAAGAAATAAGACCAATGTTTGGACCTTCGGGAGTTTCGATCGGACATAAGCGGCCATAGTGTGTATAGTGCACGTCACGAACCTCAAAACCCGCTCTTTCTCTTGATAAACCACCAGGACCTAATGCTGACATACGACGTTTATGAGTCATCTCACCCAGCGGGTTTGTTTGATCCATAAACTGTGATAACTGGTTGGTACCAAAGAATGAATTAATTACAGATGACAATGTTTTGGAATTAATCAGGTCAATAGGTGTAAACACTTCGTTATCGCGAACATTCATACGCTCACGAATAGTTCTTGCCATACGAGCTAATCCCACTCCAAACTGATTTGATAATTGTTCTCCAACTGTACGAACCCTACGGTTACTTAAGTGGTCGATATCATCAACATCTGTTTTTGAATTAATAAGTTCAATTAAATATTTAATAATCTGGATAATGTCGGCATTAGTTAAAACTTTGGTCTCCACAGGAGTATCAAGGCCTAACTTTTTATTTAATCTGTAACGACCAACATCACCAAGGTCATAGCGTTTGTCTGAGAAAAACAATTTATCAATAACATCACGCGCTGTAGCCTCATCTGGTGGCTCAGCATTACGCAACTGTCGATATATGTGCAATACAGCTTCTTTTTCAGAGTTACAAGGATCTTTCTGAAGTGTATTGTAAATAATTGCAAAATCGGCTATGTTTTGACCTTCTTTGTGAACTAAAACGGTTTTTGCACCTGAATCAACGATTTGATCAATATGCTCATTTTCGATAACCGTTTCGCGATCGATAATTACTTCGTTACGCTCAATAGTTACCACTTCACCGGTATCTTCGTCCACAAAATCCTCAACCCATGATTTAAGCACACGAGCTGCTAATTTTTGTCCAACATATTTCTTTAATCCTGATTTTGAAACCTTAACTTCATCAGCAAGGTCGAAAATTTCAAGGATTTCTTTATCACTTTCGTAACCAATAGCTCTTAAAAGAGTGGTTACAGGTAATTTCTTTTTACGGTCGATATATGCATACATCACGTTATTAATGTCTGTAGCAAATTCGATCCATGAACCACGGAAAGGAATAATACGGGCAGAATACAATTTAGTACCATTTGCGTGCAAGCTCTGTCCAAAGAAAACCCCTGGTGATCTGTGCAACTGCGATACAATTACTCTTTCTGCGCCATTAATAACAAATGTACCTCTTTCGGTCATATAAGGTACTGTTCCGAGATATACATCCTGAATAACTGTATCAAAATCCTCATGTTCAGGATCAGTACAGTATAATTTCAGTTTAGCCTTTAAGGGAATACTGAATGTTAAACCTCTTTCGATACATTCCTCTATCGAATATCTTGGAGGATCAATATAATAATCTAAAAATTCCAGAACAAAGTTATTCCTGGTATCTGTAATTGGGAAGTTTTCGCTAAAAACCTGATATAAACCTTCTTTTTTTCGATCTTCAGGTGTAGAATTCAGTTGAAAAAATTCTCTGAAAGATTTTAATTGAACCTCAAGAAAATCTGGATATTTCAGCTGATTTTTAGTTGATGCGAAACTAATTCTTTTGTTGGTAATTTTTGAAGACATTTACGTAATGAATTAATTGAACTCAAACAAAAATGATAATAAAAAGGCTTAGAATCCTTGAAAAAGGACTCTAAACCCTGAAAATTAGTATGTTAGGTTTACCCTATTTAAGTTCAACTTCTGCTCCTGCTTCTTCTAATTGTTGTTTTAATGATTCAGCTTCTTGTTTAGATGCTCCTTCTTTAACAGCTTTTGGTGCAGCATCAACTAATTCTTTAGCTTCTTTTAAACCTAAACCAGTTAATTCTTTAACTAATTTAACGATTTGTAATTTAGCACCACCAGCACTCTTAAGAATAACATCAAAATTAGTTTTCTCTGCTGCTGCGGCTGCGCCACCAGCTGCTGGAGCTACTGCAACAGCTGCTGCTGCAGGTTCGATACCATACTCATCTTTTAAAATGTTTGCTAATTCATTTACATCTTTTACAGTTAAGTTAACTAACTGTTCTGCAAGCGCTTTTAAATCTGCCATTTTTCTCTATTTTTAAAATTAATTATACTTTTTTTTTATTCTTTTTTATCTGATAGTGTTTCCATAACACCAGCCAGGATATTGTTTCCTGATTTAAGTTGTGAAATTACGGTTCTCATTGGTGATTGTAACAATGCAATAAGATCGCCAAGTAATTCCTCTTTAGATTTCACATTAACCAATGCATCAAGCTGGTCATCACCAACATAAACTGATTCTTCAACATATGCACCTTTTAAAATAGGTTTAGCATTTGCTTTTCTAAATTCTTTAATCAGTTTAGCAGGAGCATTACCAGTTTCAGTAAACATAATTGCAGTTGGACCTTCTAAAACCTTATAAAGTTCTTCAACTTTATATTCTGAAATTTCCAAAGCTCTTTTCAGAAGTGTATTTTTTACTACCAACATTTTAATATTGCTTTCAAAACACTTTCTGCGAAGCAAGCTTGTTGTTTCTGCATTTAGTTCGCTGGCATCAGCTAAATAAAAATGTGTTGCGTTATTTAATTGAACAACAAGGTCGTTTACAATTATATCTTTCTCTTCGCGTTTCATAATCAAATTTTTTTATTCAGTAATGTCTATTTGGAATTAAATAGTTTTTGGATCTATTTTAATTCCAGGACTCATCGTACTTGAAAGGTAAACACTCTGAATATAAGTACCTTTTGCAGCAGCTGGTTTAAGTTTATTAACCATTGTTACAAATTCTCTTATATTTTCTGCCAATTTTTTTGGTTCAAAAGAAACCTTACCCACAGCAGAATGTATAATTCCAAATTTATCAACCTTGAAATCTATTTTACCTTTTTTAACTTCCTCAACAGCCTTACCAACTTCCATTGTAACAGTACCTGTTTTTGGATTTGGCATTAAACCACGAGGACCTAAAACACGTCCTAACGCACCAATTTTAGCCATAACTGGAGGCATAGTGATAATTACATCAATATCAGTCCAGCCAGCTTTAATCTTCTCGATATAGTCATCTAATCCAACAAAGTCAGCACCAGCTGCTTTTGCTTCTTCTTCCTTATCAGGAGTACAAAGCACTAACACACGTGATGTTTTACCAGTACCATGAGGTAAGGTAACAATACCACGCACCATTTGGTTAGATTTTCTTGGGTCAACGCCTAATCGCACATCGATATCAACCGAAGCATCAAATTTTGTTGTCGTAATGTCTTTAACAATACTTGCAGCTTCGTCAAGGGTATATTGTTTTCCAACCTCTACCTTACTTTGTGCAATTTTCCTATTTTTAGTAAGTTTTGTCATACCTTCTTTCGAATTTTTAACAGTTAGTTATTACCCGGAAATTCACCTTTTACGGTTATACCCATACTTCTGGCAGTTCCGGCTACCATCTTCATAGCTGA
>JAVEZW010000031.1:0-21654 GCA_034002805.1 Bacteroidales bacterium
TTCTATATTATATATCAGTGCCTAAAGCTATTATAGTTTTCTTTTCTACAGTGATTGGTGATTGGTGAATAATGAATAGAAAAAAAATAACAAATCACTGCTCACTAGTAACAATTAACTAGAAAAAATTTAGCTCACTTTACACTTTAGTTCACTTTTTAACTAAAAATACCCTTCTTTCTTTCGATCTTCCATTGCAGCTTCGGATCGTTTATCATCGTACCGTGTTCCTCGTTCAGTTACTCTGGTGGCCGCTACCTCTTCAATAATTTCTTCCACAGTTGATGCTTTCGAAAATACAGCTCCTGTACAAGTCATATCTCCAATAGTTCTGAATCGAACGATCATTTTCTCTGGTTTCTCACTGTCTTTTAACGGAACATATTCACCGGCAGCCAGAATAGTGCCATCGCGGTTAACGACTTCTCGTTCGTGCGAAAAATAAAGACTTGGGATTGGAATTTTTTCGAGCATAATATACTGCCAAACATCCATTTCTGTCCAGTTGCTTATAGGGAAAACTCTAAAATGTTCGCCCATGTTTTTACGACCATTAAAGATATTCCATAACTCAGGACGTTGATTTTTAGGATCCCACTGACCAAATATATCACGATGGGAGAAAAACCGTTCTTTTGCTCTTGCTTTTTCCTCATCACGACGACCACCACCCATTGCACAATCAAACTTATGTTCTTCAATAGCATCAAGCAAAGTAACTGTTTGCAATTTATTACGGCTCGAATTAACCCCTGTTTCGTCAATTGCTTTACCCTGATTGATAGAATCCTGAACATATCTTACCACAAGCTTTGTTTGTGTGTCGGCCATTAGTTTATCTCTGTAATCGAGTGTTTCCTTAAAATTATGACCTGTATCAATATGCATTAAAGGAAAAGGAACCCGTGCGGGCCAAAAAGCTTTTCGGGCCAGATGAAACATCACTATAGAATCTTTTCCACCAGAAAACAACATACAAGGGTTCTCAAACTGAGCTACAACTTCGCGTATTACATAAATTGATTCTGCCTCAAGCTCCCGTAAATGGTTTATTTTATATTGGTTCATTGTTGTATAAATTAATCTCCTGATTATAACACTAAATTATTACTATTGTTTGAAGACTGAAAACCGAAGACTGAAGTCAGAAGACCGAAGTATGAAGTCCGACGACTGAAGTTCTGGTTTCGATTTATCTAACATTCTTTCTAAATGCAATCATCAAATTCATTAAATTAAATGCATATTACTAAAATATTTTTTCTTTGCTTAATTCACTTTTATAGTCATAACGATCCCGATAGTTATCGGGAGAAGTTATCTTTAAAGTCTTTAATTAAAGACTGCCTCATTCGCCCTTTCAGGACTCCTTCGCAGTGACTTTTACTGGCTGAACTTCTGTCTGCAAAATTAATCATTTTTATATTCGATACGGGGTAAAAGTTTTTTTAATATGATCTCAACAGACATCTCGACGGTTAGTTCTTCGGTTTTTATTTCAATATCGGGGTTTTCAGGAGCTTCGAAAGGGGCTGAAATTCCTGTAAAATCTTTAATCAACCCTTGCCGTGCTTTGGCGTATATCCCTTTTGTATCTCTTTTTTCGCATGTTTCGAGTGATGTATTCACATAAATTTCAAAATAATTCTCTTTCCCAACAATTTCTTTTACCTGATTCCGGATAATATGAGTAGGTGAAATGAAACAATTTATAAGTACGATGCCACATTCGAGAAAAAGCTTTGATACTTCGGCTATTCTTCGGATATTTTCTTTACGATCCGCATCGGAGAATCCAAGGTTATTATTTATACCTGTGCGAACATTATCACCATCGAGCACTTTGGATATGTAACCCAACTTATGTAGTTCTTGTTCGAGTGATTTTGCTATTGTTGATTTTCCACTACCCGAAAGCCCTGTAAACCAAACAACAACAGAATGCTGATTTAGTAGTTTTTCCTTATCGTTTCGGCTTAGAATTTTGTCGAAAATAGGGTGTATATTATTATCCATATTTCTTACGTATATGAAAACAAAAATAGAAATATAATAATAATATATTGTTAAAACGAAAACGAAAAGAGGCTATATACTGTTGTAAAAATTAACCAGTTCGATTAATTTCTTTTCGTTAATAAACAAGATAAGCTGATCATCATAATAATCTACAAACTTGTCTTTATCAGAAAGTACGGACAATACACCATCCTTCGACTTGTCTATCAAAACAGCTTTCTCGTTATGTTTTTTTATGTAGTATTTTTCAATAACTTTAGTTGATGCTTGAGAACCGTAGGCATTATCGTGAACATCGCTTCCTTTAAAAGCAATACTTCTTCTAATCAATAGCTTACAATCGCCATTTACAATCATCTCAAAATAGCCTTCATCAATTGTGCTATCCTCATTAAAGAACTCGGAATATATAAATCTTTTTGAACCAATGGTAACGATATCTATATCGTTATGATTAACGACTGATCTGAGTTCAATCTGGTCGGTATAAATGTTATATCGGAATAAATAACCATTAACAGCGTCGCTTTTCTTTGTATAAAAAACGCCTGCTTTCCATTCATCGTCGAGGTAAAAATTTAATTTGCTTTGTCGTGCCTGACTTTGATTATCTGTTTTTACCTTTCGATTCATATCAGATAAACCATCTAACAGATCGTAATTATTATTTCCTAAATTATTTCCTTGAGCAAATAAGCCATTAAAGCTTAAAACACATACTATTGTAATAAAAAAACGCATCATTATTTAATTTAACTGGGTGAAATATTATTGATTTTCGATAATTTAAAATTTGTTTTGTACTATGGATGATTTAAACTCCTAAAGGTTTAATTCATTATTAAATTTACTATTTAAAAAAAGTATTTATTTACAGATAATTATAGAGCTGTGTATTCTGTTATTAATTAGCAACTTAACAAAATACATTCCTGGCTCATTAATCTTTATTGGGATTTCATTTTGATCGGTATTAACCACAAACGACTGTTTTAAAATACCTTCCATGGTATAGATCTGGATATAACTATTTTTATCAATTATTTTTTCGGGAATTTTAATTATAAAATCGCCTGAGTAACTTGGATTTGGATAAACAACCAGCTTATTATCTGCATCAGAATTAAATATTCCGGTTGATTTATTAATAGTAAGCACTAACTCCTTCTTTACAGATTTACCACCTTTGTCAGTTGATTTAACATATATTGAGCATGTATTTTTATCATAGGAACTAAAACTAAAATTTGTAAATAATGAATCATTTTTAATTTCAAATTTATCATTATCAGCTCCAATTTGGGGATTTATATATGTTTCGAATGTATAAGTAAAAGTATCTCCAACATCAGGATCAGTAGTCATAAGTTTACCAACAAATGAGCCTATTGCGACTGAATCGTTAAATACAGAATTAGAGATTGAGATTTTTGTTGGAGCAGAATTGCCTTTAACATTAACAAAGAATGTCTTCTCAAATAATAAATTAGTTTTATCAGTAACCCTAATTATTACCTCATATCTGTTTATGTAATTATAATATAGAACTTCAGTGGTTACAAGATTTCCTCCTTGTTCAGTAAAAGGAACAGTTACTTGTTCTCCCTCAAAACCTATTGGTCCAAAAACCTCAAAAGTAAATGTATCCTCAGGAGTTTCATCAGTCACAGTTAATTTACCAACAACGGTTCCTACAGGCATTGCTTCATTAACGATATTGTTCGAAAGGGTAATATCCTGAGGAGAATGATCTCTAGGTTTAAAATTAATAACTGCAGCTTGATCGTTAGTAAAATTATTTGTTCCCGGATTAATACTTGTTACATGGTAGTATCCATTATAGCTTCCACTCCAACCAAAATTAAAATGAAAAGCTCCATTTGAATTTACACCATCAATATTGAAAGCATGACCAGCCTGACCATCCCCACCATCACCTGAGTAATAAATTGGATATCCCTGATTTAATTGATCAATAAGGATACTTTCCCATTCACCTTCTTCTGTATAATCAGATCTACTTATATATTGAGCAGAACTGGAATAATCAAAGTAACTTTTTATAGCTCCAGGCACACTACTTGAAAATGCTCCGGAGCCATCAGCTCCATATCCCATATTTACAGACACACCCAGATGATATAACAACAATGCTACAGCATCTGTTGATCCTTGATTTTCCATATTTGCCCAGTCGTAATTAGTTTCACCGAAATTAGCAACTTGAGGCCCATAAGTTTCATGAATATAACTATAACTTCCAATACCCTTATTAGGATGTTGATAAACACTCATACACTGTGCCATTGCTACTGCTACGCAGCCAGCATAAGCATGTCCTCCGGGGCCTTCAGTATCGGTTGGACAATATTTATTCCAACCCGCACCCTGATTCCATTCAACCTGAATTAATGGTTCAACAGGATCTACAGCTTTAGTATATGTCGAAGTTTCTATCTCATTCCACGATGGGTGCTCTATTTCAGGTGCTTTAGAAGAAATCAAATCAGAAATCTGATCTGCATATCCCTCAAACCAAAAATAAAATGGCAGCCTTTTTATTTCTTTTGTATCAAAATACCCTGTGTAAGAAAAACCTAATATAGCGGGTGCTCTATCGTCGGCAGAAACTATTGCCCAGCCTTCAGGCTTAAAGTTTATTACATAAGTTAATGTAGCTTCATTGCTTTGAAAAACAACAGCTTCAGTAACAAATATATTTGATTTTATTGATGTTTCTAAAAATTTTTCAGCTACCACCTTAGCCTTTTCAATATCTATTCTCTTTGAAAAACCTTGCAATACTAGTATTACCAGAAAAAATACTAAAACTAATCTCTTCATTCTAATTCGTTTTTAAAATTTCATTGTGCAAATATATTATTTTCTTGTTAGAATATAAAAAAAGGAGGGTAAACCCTCCTTTTCTAATGATAGAGATATTTAATTATTTATGCTTTTTTAATGCAGGGATAGGGTTTTTAACAATTGTTTGATTTTTAGCTGTTTTAGTCCAAGTTGAGCCTGCAGTAAAATAATCCCAATCGTATCCATTGTAACCTGCACTACCTCCACTAATAACTCCGCCCCAATCGTCTAATTGGATAGTACCATCTATGTCAATAGTTCCTACGATAGTTGAAGATAAATCAAAACTCCCAGTCCATCTATACATAAGAACTTCTCCACCATCTCCTAGTAAATCACCGAAAGATTGACCTAATGTTATAGATAAAGTTCCAGCGTCAGTATCCAAAACACCTACAATTGGCGCATCAGAATCAAATAACCCTGTAATAACAACATCATCAGTTGCTCCACTAGCAGCATTATCAAACATAGTTACTGAGAAATCTGAAGGATCGCCATAATCAGAAATACAATGAACATTATATGTATCTAATATTTCACCATATGCAACAAACCATTCATAATCGCCAAATTCAACTACAGCTACATCATTTCCATATACATCCCAAACTGCACCTTTAGCAATGCTAATGCTCACATATTCTGTTATATTTGCTTGCCTTGGAATAGTTATCTCTAACGTATCAAGGTCAATAACTATATTTCCAGCATCAACATTGTAATCCTGGCTTACTTCAGCATCAAAATATCTAACCTTGATAAATGATGATTCATAATCGACCAAACTTAAAACATTTAGTTTATATGGGTAAACAAGTTTTATTACCTGAAATGCACCTGCGTTGGTTACAAAATCAGCATCTGAAGGTAAAACCTCTAATTCTGCTTTATCCTCCCAAGCAACTCTCCAAAATATACCAGCTAGAGCAGCTGGAACTCCAAATATCCCACTTGTTACGCCTTCAAATTCATTACCAGATCTATCGGTAATGGCACCCTGAGCAATGGTTAAGAAAACATATTGTCCATTGATTAATTCTTGCATTTGTTTAATAGTAACTTCGTTACCACTAACTTCAATAGAATCAGCATGAACAGCAACCCAACTAATAACTTGTGTCACAGCATTTCTATAACCTAACTGAATATCAAACCCAGTTGCTAAAACTACTGGCTCATCAAAAGTAAGGGTAATAGCAAAATCAATAGCTTGAGCTGCGCTAGAAGAAATTGCCGGGCTAATACCTGCATCAAGATCAAGTGTTGGTATGTAAGTATCACTTGTGCTAAAGGCATCGGTTGTAACAATTGTTCCAAGAACACCATCAGCATTTACAGGCAATGCAAATACCTTGTATGATGTATTTTGAACTAGATCGGGAACATTAACAGATCCTGTTAATACAGCAGCATCATTCATAATTATTTGCTCTGCAAAAACGGCATCAGCAACAGACAATTTAAGGATATCCTGAGCATCAGGAGTAGCAGTTTCGTCGGTTCCAGGTACAACAGCAATAAAAATTCTTCCAACTGTTGATAAAGAATATTCTACTGTTGCTGTAGAGTCCTCAATTGAATTTACCGATACTGTTGCGGTATTGGCAGCATCTGCTGGCACGCTACTGTATTCTTCGAAGGCCTCTTTATCGCAACTTGCAAGAAAGGCAACTAGTACAAAGAATCCAATAAATTTTAATATATTATTTTTCATAATTTATTTCTTTAAATATTTTTAATTATTTAAATCGTGGTTGATTTACAACTACTGAATTATCATTAGATGCACCTTTACCATTTTTATTCCAAACAGAAGATTTCCATAAATTGAACCATTTGCCTTCGTTACTACCACTTGTAATTTGCATACCAGTATAATGTGGCATGGTAATATTACCACTTGCATCGATAGTTCCGGTAATATACTCACCATCTTCAAATTGTTCTAAAGTTACAGCATCGTAACCTGTAAACTTGCTTGGACCATATCCATGAGTTGGAGCAGCTTGTCCGGCAGCAATTTTAAAAGTTCCTGCAACTAAATCCACATTGGCTAAAATAATCTCAGTATCAATGAAACTATATCCAGGGAACATGTCACCAACCAAGAAATAAACCTGGGTTTCATCTTCAGGATTTGGATAAGTTGTTATACTTACAGAACCATCTGATCCACCAGATGAATATCCTGTTAAATAATCAATTGTATAATCACCGATTACAAGGCTTAGCGGATGCTCGTTATCAACAACTGTTAATAATGCAGAACTTTCTCTACCTAAGCTATACCCATTGTTTGGCCATGATAACGTAATGTAGATTGATTTGTTTTTATCATAGGTAAGGTTATCAATTGGTTCAATCCAAATGGTATCAAATCCATAAGAATCTGTAAAAGTAAGAGTTCTGGTATCATTCAATACATTAAAATTAACTCCTTCAACTGCAGGCAATGCAATGCCTTGAGTATCGAAATAAAAGTCAACAGAACAACCAGCTCCACCTGTAGAAGCTATATATACGAGAATTCCAATTTTTTCACCGTTGTTTTCCTTAACACTTACAGCAGAGGTGTTAAAAGCAACGAATTTATCGGAGTCTTTAAGAATTACCGGTTCGTTTAAATCTTCACAAGAAATAAATAAAGATAATCCCACTATCAGACTCGCAAAATATATTACTATTTTTTTCATCTTCAGTAATTTTTTATTTTTAATAATTTTCATTTTGAACCATGTTTGGATTAGCATCCATTTCGGCTGCAGGTATAGGCATAGCCCAACGATAGTCTGGGAAAGCAATATCAACATCGCCAGAAATTACGATTTCTGCTTCGTCTCTATCTAATCCTCTTCCAGTTCTTGAAAGATCCCAAAGCAGGTTACCTTCAAAGCAAAGTTCTCTTCTTCTTTCAGCATAAACCATTGCTAAACCAGGAATACCACCAGCAACACCTCTGTTAGTTCTTAATAATGTATAATCATTTGTTGCGTTATAACCTGTTGCACCATTTAAAGATGCTTCGATTCTGATTAAATACATTTCAGCAAGACGTAAAACCGGGATATTATTAACACGGATGATATCTTTGCCAGGGAATTTATTTGGCCAGTTGAATCCTGGATGATTGTTTGAAGTTTTAAATACATTTCTTCTTACATCACCTGCTTCGTATAAATTTAACAAATTATTGGTTGCGCAAACATCTCCGTAACCAGTTGGATCGTAGATATAACCAATTTCGTCATAACCAGGCCATCCTGATTGAGTTGCACTGCCAAACACTTCGAAAATTACTTCGCTTGCACCATCAGTACCCCAAACATCGTCATAATTTGCTGGAGTATATAAGGTGTATTTTCCACTGGTAATTACTTTGTTAGCATAATCAGCAGCTCCCTGCCAGTTACCCATGTATAAGTAAACCTTTGCTAAAAGAGCCTGAACAGCTTCTTTTGAAGCTAATCCTTTTACATCAGTTGCACCTCTGTTAGGTGTACCAATAATTGCTTCAGCATCTAATAAGTCAATTACAATTTGAGAATATACCTCAGCAACCGTGTTTCTTGCTGGCTTGCTGATTGTTGTAACCAACATTACAGGAACGCCAGGAGTTTCACCATTTAAATAAGTATATGGTTGAGCATACATTCTTACCAAATCAAAATGAGCTAATGCTCTTAAGAATAAAGCTTCACCTTTTAATTGTCCTAACATTTCAGGAGTAACGCCAGCTTCATCAATATTTGGAATTGCATTGATTACATTATTAGCTCTTGCTATCATATAATAAGCAGGAGTCCATAATCCTGAAGATGATCCTTCGTTATTTGCCCAGTTAAACTCTGTTTGAAAACGACCAGTGTTTAGCGGACTTGATTTTCCATTACCACCTTTTAAATCAGCAATAACGGGAAAATCTCTTCCATAATACGAAACATCATATAGTAGAGTATAAATGCCATTTGTGGCAAGGGTAAGGTTGTTGTAGTTACCAAGAGCCAATTCGTTCGACAATTGTTCCGGTGGCAACTGTTCTAATTGATCATCGCATGATGTTAAACCAACAGCAAGCATTATGAGCAAAACAGATAAATATTTCAATATATTTTTCATTTTATTCATTTTTTAATTATTAAACTTTTAGAATCCAAGTTTTAAACCAACAGAATAAGTTCTTGGTTGAGGATAAATTGCATAACCACCACCAGTAACATCTCTTTCAGGATCCCAGTAACTTACATCACTCCAAACATATACGTTTTCGATATTGAATGTTATACGAGCAGAGTTAATTTTTGCTTTGTTAATAAGTTTTGATGGGAGGTCGTATGCAAGAGAAAGGTTTTTAAATCTTAAATAATCACCTTTTTCAAGATATTTTGAAGTAGCCCATGCATTACTTTCAGATGAGTTAAAAGCAACTGGTTTTGGATTGTAAGTAACATCACCAGGATTTTCCCAATAATTTAATGAATATACAGTTTGGTTGCTACCAAAATTATAACCATCAGAATCGGTATATCTGTGTTCCATGATATATACATAATGGCCCACTTTATATTCGAAGAAAGCATCTAATGAAATGCCTTTCCAGCTTAAACGAGTGTTAAAACCACCCTGATATCTTGGTTCAAGTTGTCCTTTAAAAATACGACGAGCCTGAGATGCATCATTGGTAATAAATCCGTTTGAATCATACCATAAACCTTCACCTGTTGTTGGGTTAACACCAGCCCAATCATAAACGTAATAATCGGCATAACCACCACCAACGCGGTTACGTGTCCAGAAACTACCACTAGCTGAAATAAAATCTTCTTCAGTAGCAAGGTCAATAAGTTCAACTTTATTATGAGCATAGTTCAATCCTACAGACCAGTTAAGATCTTTGTCATCAATAATCTTAACATCTAAAGAAAGTTCATATCCTTTGTTAGACATTTCACCAATATTTTGTCTCATGCTTGAGAAACCAGTTGTTCTTGAAATAGGAACATTTAACAACATTTCTGTAGTATAACGTTCGTAATATTCAAAACTACCTGTAAATCTTTTATAAACAGTAAAATCAAGACCAAGGTTCCATGTAGCATTTTCTTCCCATGTTAAATTTGGGTTTTCTAATTGATCAGGTGCCAAAGCACTTAATCCATTATAAGAACGTGATCCATAAACACCATATGACTGATAGTTACCAATATTATCGTTACCATTAATACCATAGCTGGCACGTAATTTTAATAAGTCAATCATGGTAAGACTTTCCATAAAGCTTTCCTGATTAAGGTTCCATGATGCACCAACTGCCCAGAATAAACCATATCTGTTTTCTTTACCAAAACGTGAACTACCATCTGTACGGATACTTCCAGTAAAGAAATATTTACCCATATAGTTATAATCTAAACGTCCGAAATAAGATTGCAACGCCCATTCAGTATAACCACTACCAACATCTTTATTTGAGGAAGCATTTGAAAGGTATGGTATATCTACTCCAACACCCTGACCACTTGCTGTTTCAATTCCGTAGTTGTTATTTGTAAACTCATAACCAACCAAGGTATTAAACATATGATCTTCGTTAAAATCAAATACATAATTTAAGGTATTTGATGATACTAAGGTACGGTTCATGTAGTTAGCACTATATAAGTTACCACTAGGTTCACCATCTGGAGTATTAGGGTTTCTGTATGCTCTACCGTTACCTGATAAATAATCGATACTATTTAAAGTTTTAAATTTCAACCCATCCATTATTTGAACTTCAGCATAAATCGCTCCGTTAAACTTGTAAATTTTATCAATTGCTTCATTCAAAGCAACGTTTTCAAGTGGGTTTGAATCAGCATTTGAAGGCAGATTATTGTTAAAAGTACCATCTTCGTTGTATGGGTTATGCCAAGGTAATAATGAAGAAGCAGCCCAGAATGGGTTGGAATAAGCTAAATCTTCAGCTTGTGATTCCTGATCAATATATGATCCACTGATATTTGTTCCAAAAGTTAATCGCTTATTTACTTTATGGTCAATATTTGAACGTAAGCTAATTCTATTAAGACCTGTACCAATTTTAATACCTTCCTGATCGAAATAGCTAATAGCAGTATACAATTTTGTTTTATCGTTACCACCATTAACAGAAAGTTCGTACTCAGATGTTTTACCTGTTTGGTAAACTTCGTCCCACCAGTTGGTTAGTTCGCCATCTAATAATGTCATTGGGTAATAATACTGAGCATCTGCAGGATCATCAGGATCGTGTCCAGCATTAACAGCAGCAATTCTATGATAAGTAAGAATTTCATCAGGGTTCATGAAACGAAAATCGTTGTCGTTTGTTGGAGTTGACCAACCTTGTTTAGCTGAAAAATTAAAACTGGTTGCACCTTCGCTACCTCTTTTGGTAGTAATAAGGATAACACCATTAGCAGCTCTTGAACCATAGATTGAAGAAGCACTCGCATCTTTCAAAACTGTCATCGACTCAATATCGTTTGGGTTGATGGTTGAAAGAATGTCGTTAGGGCTACCTGCATAAGCAAAATCTTCGTTAACAAGCGCAACACCATCCACAACTATAAGAGGATTGTTACCAGCATTAAGAGAACTGAAACCACGGATACGGATCTGGGTTTGTCCTCCAGGCTGTCCTGATGTACTGTTGATTTGAACACCAGCCATTCTACCCTTTAACATTTTAACAGGGCTATCAGCAGCGTCAGTTTTCAAATCAAGAGAAGTAACAGTTGTAACAGCACCTGTTTTCGCTTCTTTTCTCTGAACACCATAGGCAACAACGATAACTTCATCCATTTCAACGGCTTCGTTTTCCATTTGCACATTGATGGTTGATCTGTTGTTAATTAAAACTTCCTGTGATTTCATACCGACAAATGTAAAAACAAGAGTTTGGGCACTACTTGGCACAGTAATTGAGTACTTGCCATCTATGTCGGTGGTTGTACCAATTGTAGGATTATCTTTAACCACAACTGATACACCAGGGATTGATAACCCGTCTTCAAGTCCGGTTACCGTACCTGTGATTTGCACTTGTGCTGCTACCTGAAAGCCAGCGAACAGCAGAAATGCAAGAAAAATTGTTAGTTTTCTCATAGATTAAAATTTTAGGTTCGTAAATAGTTATAAAATATAGATTCTTATTAAACCGCTAATATAAAAATAAAAACTAAATTATAAAACCTTAAAAGTTACTTTTAAAGCATGTTTTATAATTTCCAATCGTTAAAAACCTCATAAAACAAGCAATTCAAAGCAATTTTAGGATATAATTTAATCTAAATATTATTAGAACTATTAATTGTAAAAACATGGTATAAAAAAAGCTGCCCTTTTGAGGCAGCTTTTAAAAAACTAAAGAAAGTTATTTGATTATTTCTGCTTTTCTTACAGAGCGTCCATTCAAAATAACTTCTTCACCCATTGCGTATCTTCTATTAACAGGTGTTGCAGTAACTTTTGAAGTTTTCTCACCAGTAATTGGAGCATATTCCATTACATAACCCCAAACATTACCAGATGTATGATAACTACCATCACCCTTCATCAAATCTCCATATACTTCATAAATAAAACCATATTCAAAAGTTAATTCGTCGAAATAACCAAAACCAGTACTTGCATCACGAATTAATAATTGGGAAGCCTCAAGTACAGTAGTATCTGAATAATATGCTTCTGTATCAAAATATAAACCATCATCAGCAGTTTCTGGGCCATCATAATAAATTAAATAATAATCGGTTCTAACATCAGTTGTTCTAACTAAATAATTATCTAAATCGAATTTTACTTCCATGTAATCAACTAATCCACCATCAGCATCAGGAACAGCAAGAATGTAATTATCAGCATCAAGCACCTCTACTTCTATAGTATCACCATCAGCATCTGCAGGATCATAAATCCATTGATATTCACCAGCATAACTAGCCATTACAAATGGAACACTAATATTGAAAACGGTTTTTTTATTTACATTTCCTTGATCATCAACAAACGCTCCTGAATCAACAGTCATTCTAATTGCAGTCCATTCAATAAAATCAGGATGTTCAACAACAAATTCTCCATCCTCTAATACCAAGTCTGCAGCGTCGATAACTAAATTAGGCCATACAGTTGAATAACCACCTCTATCAACTAATGTAATTTTCTTTCCACTAACAGGAGAAACATCACCATCAAAATACAATGATACTGTTCCATCTTTGGTTGTAGATGTTGTATTACAATAAACTATGACAGCATAAGGATTGTTGGTTATTGTTACACTTACGCTAGCACTTTTAGTAGCATCTGGATGCAACAAATATTTATCAGCAATGCTTGTTAACTGAACAAGAAATTCAGCTGTTTCGTTTCCTTCGCCAGCCCATCCTTCAGTGGTAATCATAACCACCTGAGCTTGAGTAGTCCAAGGTGCAATTGTAGCATTGGTGATTTTATAATCTTCAGCAGTTGCAGTACCACCAGTTTGAGTTGGTCTAAAAGTCAATGCACGATCAATTGGTTTATCTATTGTTATTGTAAAAAGAACAACAGTATCATTTTCAGCAATTGTCGTATTACTAATAGGTGTGTAGGTAACCATCGGATATGAATCACTTGGCTCTACAATAGGACTCACGTCTTGTGAAGCAGTATCGCATGCCACAGCAGCAAATACTAACAATGCAAGTCCGATTACTTTATATTTAATAAATTTTCTCATTATTTTTTACATTTAATATTAATATTTTAAACGTTAGTTTTTAGGTGTATATTCAGCCCAGAAAATCCTATAAGGATCACCACCTGTTGCAGCACCTGCATAATGATAATACAAATATATTTTGCCATCAACAGGGTCGTAATGAGAAATCTTAGTAGCATCGTAAGGATCACCAAGAGAAGGAGCAGTACCTTCATATCGTTCAATCTCAGTTACCAAATATGAGTCCTTATCAATAGTAACAGCCATTTTATCATCTGGACCCCAAACACCAAATCCTGTTTCTGCTTTCTTTGAAGATAGAGCAGTAAAGGTTTCATCTAATTCTCTCAAACCACCATAAACATTATTTGGATAAGTACCATATGCCGGGTGTCTGTAGTACATTTGAACTGCATAATCACCAGCAAAGAAATTATAAGATACGAAAAGAATCTTAATTCCTAGAGGTTTTCCTGTTCCAACAACATTATCTTCACCAATTACATTAGTTGGCTTAAGATTTAATACAGGAGCCTTATAGGTTTCAAGCCATTCTTCGTAGCCTTCATCACCATCTTCTAGCGGAGCATTACCTTCAGTTATAATAGCCACCTGAACTTTAGCTAAATAATTTTCAGATTTCTTTAAGGTAATTGTAGGAGTTAAAATTTTATAATGAGTATTTACAACCGCAGTTGAAGTAGGATCAGCTTCGATGTTAAATGTAATATCATTAGCTAATTTACTAATTGATGGACCAACAATCTTTATATCAAAGCTAACGGTTTTATCTAAACCTGTTGCTGCAACAGATAGGTTTGTTGAGATTAGGTTAAATGCAACGACGTTTTTCCCCGTATCATTTAACTCAAAATCAGTAGAATCATCTACTAAGCAGGAATTTAAAAATGCCATGCTTAGCATAATTGATAAAATATATTTTAATTTTCTCATATCTTTTAAGTTTTAAATGTTATTGTGCCCAAAATATCTTACCAGTAAATACATCAGGTTGAGCTGGTAAATTAGCCCCATTTGATGAATATTCGCTGGCAGGATATGCTAATCGAACTGGTCTATCGCTACCAGGATATAATTGTGAAATAGGCAATCCAGTAGGGTAACCTGTTCTATTATAATCAAACCATGATTGTTCAGCATTTATTCCATTTAATGCAATCCATTTTTGGGTTATAATTGTTCTCAAAGTATTATCCCAACTAACATTTGCAACTGGTTGATTATAATACGATTGAGCTTGTGCAGCTGTTAAACCTAAAGTTTCAAATGATGCTATAATACCATTTTGATAAAGTGTTTGGGCTGCAACTGCTGTATAATCACCTTTTAAAGCTAATTCTGCAAGATTAAAATAGAGTTCAGCTTTAGTGAAAATTATTGCGTCCATATCAAAACCTTTTAATATACCAGGGCCAATATTTGATACATTAGCTGGAATATACTGATCCTTAACAGGGGTATCATAATCAAGCAAGCCTTGAGGCACACCTAAATGACCAGCAGCAGTAGCAGGTTCTTCATATATACGATCAATTCGTGGATCATTTTTGCTACTTAAGTAACTCAAAACATAATCAGTAGCACAAGTAGCTAAACCACTCATAGTTTGAGTACCAGATACTTCAGCTCCAAATGATTGCCACATTGGATTTTGTTTATTTTCTTCTTTTGCAAATCCAGGATTTACAGTTACATTGGCTGTAATAAAACCAGAACCTTCAGTAGCGATAGCAGCTAATTCTGTATCAATATTAAAAGGAGCTGTTGCCATATCAGAAACACGAGTTATAAGTCGAATTTTAATAGTATTTGCAAATTTAATCCATTGATCCATATCACCATCAAAAATTACGTCGTTACTAACCTCAACAGGCATTTCAGCATCTTTAATAAGAGCAATTGCTTCGGTTAATTCAACCATTAAATCAGCATAAATATCAGATGCATTATCGTATTTTGGAGTTGCTAATGCGCCACGTTGTAGAGCTTCAAAATAAGGAATATCACCATACAAGTCAACTAATAGTTGAAAATGATATGCTTTCATTATTTTAGAAATAGCCTTGTAATAATCATATTTTGCATCAAGGCCTTCCAAAATCTGATATTGCTTTAACGTATTTTGATACGAATAAGTAAAAATTCTGGAATAAAATGATTGATTTACAGCATAGTTAAATTCATCACCATACCATGAATAACCATCACTCTGACTCCAATTGTACATCATCATATTACCAAGACAGTTTATATATCTGTCTGTGTACATAACATTAGCTGTATAAACCTGAGCAACAGGGAGCACCAATTCAGGTGTAACTGTTAGTGGATTGTTTGGATCTTCGTTTACATCCAAAAAATCTTCACAAGATGCCATTAGCAATACTGCTAAAAGCATGGTTGTATATTTTAGAAAATTTTTCATACTTAATTTTATTTTTAGAATTCGATATTAATATTAAATCCGTAAGATTTTGTTGGAGGTGATTGGAAATATCCACCAACACCAATAGCATTAAAATTATTTGCTGTACTATTATTGAATTCAGGGTCAGCAAAGCAATTTTCTTCTGGTAACCAGGTCATTAAGTTTCTTCCAATAAATCCAATAGTAACTTTGTTAAGCGATAATTTTTGAATATACTTTTTAGGTATATCGTAACTTACTGATAATTCTCTGAATTTTAGAGCTGTAGCATCTTTAACGTAATTTTCACCTACTGCATTATAAACATCAGTCCAATATGTCTGACGACCATTCTGTACCTGAATATTTGTATTTGGAACATATTCAGTACCATTATCAATTACAGAGTTAGGAATTACGAAGTCTTGGCGGTTAGCAGAAACACTAGCCAATGATCTACCAGTAAATTCCATTTGTTGTGAACCTTGTTCGTAATAAACATGTCCTGTTCTGTAATCGAAGGTTGCAGAAACAGCAAAGCCTTTATATGATAATGTAGTACTTAAGCCATAAATATGAGGAGGTGTTGTTCTACCCATCATAGCTTGAGCTTCTAATACTTTTGGCCAACCAGTTGCTGGATCGATAACAATACGACCTTGAGGATCGCGTTCGTACACATTTGATTTCATTTGAGGATACTCTTCACCAACAACAGCATAAACACCAATTGGGATTTCAGTTTGGGCTACAACTGCGATTTCATCAAGTCCTTCGTAAATCTCATTTACGATAGTAGAGTTATGAGTATAGTTAAAATTCAAATCCCATTTAAAATCTCTGTAATTGATTACGTTACCACTTAACGAAAGTTCAATACCATTTGATTCTAATTCACCAATATTTGTTAGATATGAACCTGCTCCAGATGTAATTGAAGGAGTAGTTGCAACGATAAGGTCATTAATCATGGTTTTGAAATAAGAGAAGTCGAGACTAATTCTACTCTGGAAGAAACCTAAGTTTAAACCTAACTCAGTAGTATTTAGCTTTTCCTTAGTTATATCAGGATCAACGGCTCCTGTTTGTAATAAGAAACCATTGATATCACCATATGGGAAAGAAACATGTTTTGAAAATACTTCGTTTGTTCTGTAAGCTGGTAAGTCATTATAAACTGTTGAGTTACTTAATGTAACTTTTGCAAAAGAAAGTACATTATTATTTTTTAACATGTCGATAGCGTCAGTTGCAACAAACGACAAACCTACTGCAGGATAGAAATAGCTATTATTTCCTTCTGATAAAGTTGAAGTCCAGTCATTTCTACCTGAAAAGTTCAAAAATACATAGTTTTTAAATCCCAATGTAAAATCACCAAAGAAACCAAAGTTTCTGTTTTTCTCTTCGTCAACCTGAACGGTTGGAGAACCTGTTCCGTTTGATACATCGTAGAAACCAGGAATACTTAAATTATCAGCTCTAACAAAATTCCATTTATAGTCAGTTGAATAAATAGTTCCTCCTAAGATCGCTTTTAAAGTAAAGTTATCAAGGAATGAAAAATTACCTGTTAAAAGAGCATCTCCAGTATAAGTACCTCTAGAGTATTCTGTTTCTTCAACAAATGAAGATACATGTGAGTGAGAAGGTTGTAAATCTGCGTTGTAATTTTGTTCAGCACGCCAGTTTTTACCATCACCCCAAATGTTATTAAGACCAATACGGCCTGTAAAGTTTAACCACTCAAAAACATCATATGATAAGTTCAAGTTTCCGATCAATCGGTTAGTATAATCGATATTTCTGTTTGTACCTACAGCCCAATAAGGGTTTTGATAATATGCATTATAATAGTTGTCAGCATAACCATAGCTTAATGGATTACTCCAATCTTTATAAGTAGATAATGGAATGTTTGCTGATGTATTTAATAAAAACCAATATAATGGTCTGTCTTGATCTCCAATTGTACTACCAACAACATTTTGGTAATCAGTAAAAAAACTTGAAGTAACTCCAACTTCAACTTTGCCAACTTTTTTACTTGCGTTTACACGTACAGTATTTCTTCTATATTCATCATTCATTACTATACCACTTGATCTTTGATCACCAAAAGATGCATAGAATTTACTTGTTTCATTGCTTCCACTCAAGTAAATAGTATTATTCCAGGTATCACCTGTTTCAAAGAAATCTAACAAGTTATCTTTAACTGGAGCATAAGGGACCATCTGTGTTTCTACTGGATAACCTTCTGGCATTGTTGGACCAATCTGACGAAGAGTTCCGTCGAAACGAGGACCCCAGTTGGTGTTTTCTACGTTATCATAAGCACCTTCCCAACCTGTACCATATTCATTTTGGAATTTTGGCATATAAGCAACTTGCTCCAATGTATAAGCTGAGTTGATACCAACGATGAATTTTTGTCCAGCTTCTCCAGTTTTTGTATTAACAATAAGAACACCATTACCAGCTCTTGAACCATAAAGTGCAGCAGCTGTTGCTCCTTTAAGTACACTGATATTTTCAATATCATTGGGGTTCAAGTTGTCAAAAGCAGATGAAGTTGCAATTGATCCATCGATAACGATCAAAGCCTGGTTATCGAAAGAAATAGAACGAAGACCTCTTAAGATAATCTGTGTAGAAGGGTTAACACCATTATCCTGAACGTTGATCTGTAAACCTGCAACCTTACCAGCCATTGCTGCACCAGCTTTAGTTGGAGCCATTCTATTTAGTTCACTATCAGATACCTTTTGAGTTTGATAGGTCACCTCACGTTTTTCTCTTTTGATACCAAGTGCAGTTACTACAACTTCGTCCATTTCTAAAAATTCAGCTTCGATTTTGATATCGATCACTGATCTGCCATTGATAAGCACTTCTTGTGATTTCATACCAACGAAACTGAAAATAAGAGCCTGAGCACTGCTGGGTATTGTTAATGAATACTTACCATCAATGTCAGTTGTAGTACCAATAGTGGTATTATCTTTTACCACAACGGATACTCCAGGGATTGGGAGACCGTCTTCAGCGCCGGTAACCGTTCCCGAGATCTGCATTTGTGCCTGTACGGTAAACCCTACAAACAGCAAGAATGCAAGAAAAATTGTTAGTTTTTTCATAGATAAAAATTTTAGGTTAAAATAGTTAATTAAATAATAATTATTCAACATGCTAATGTAGTAAAAATATCATTGAATCATTATCCTGACATTATTTTTTTTTAACATTTTTTGCAAAAAATTAAGCTTTTTTCTACATAGTTTATACATAAAATCAACCAAATATCAACCTAACATTTTGATTATAAATAAAATAAGGAGCCACAAACTCGACTCCTTATTTATTAACAAAAAAACTTATGTTATATCTTATTTAATACTGTTAGCAGGATTTCATTTTCTAAAACCTCTGCTCTGTTTTCGATTTGAGAACCCTTATTAATAATTTCTTCAACAAACTGCTTATCTTCTAACCCTGCTGCATTAATTTTAACATTTAGAAAAGCACCTCTTATACAAGCTCTTATAGCCAAAGCACCAACTCCGGCATCAGAAACAGAATTAGGGTTGCCTGTTTCGGCCATTGCTTTTACAATATCCATAGCGCTTAACGCAGTTTCCATAACTTTGAATGGCACCATAATGGCATTTTTGGTTGCATCCTGTATCGCTTTTTTTCTGGCAGCTTTCTCTTCATCTGTCTTTTTGGGTAATCCAAATGCATCCATAATTTTGTTAAAAGCATCGGTATCTTCATCAACCAGGCGTAAAAGCTCCTTTTGATAAGTCATGCCTTTTTCGGCCCAGTTCGAAAATTCTTCCCAACGATCATCCCAACCTCTTTTGTGTGATGAAAGGTTTGCTACCATTGTACCTAATGCGGCACCTAATGAACCCATATAGGCCGAAATAGAACCACCACCAGGAGCTGGAGATTCTGAGGCTGTTTCATCAGCAAAACCTGAAATAGTTAAATCAGCTAACCTTTTTTTCTTTTGATCGGCGGCCAGTTTATATTCTATAATTTTTTCTTCGGGTTTAAATTTATATAAATCATCTAAACCCAATGATTTAACAGCAATTTTAATAATCTCACTATCAGGTATTCCTACAGATCTCTTCTGTTTTTTAAGAAAATATTTACCTGCATCAATCATAGCCTGTAGGGGAATTAAACCTACCAATTCAGAGCCTGTAACACGCACACCTCGTTCCTGCGCTTTTTTGCAAACTTCATCAAATGCCACATGAACAGGTGTAATACTAATATTTGTAAGGTTCATCGAGATTTGAGCAATTCCGTATTCATCAATAAACCAACCTATAGCCTTTACTGTTTTTAATGTACCAGGAATCCAAACTTTATTTCCTTTTTCATCTACAACCTGTTTACCCATGATTGGATCTCCTTCGCGCATCGGGCGTCCTTTTTCGCGAACATCGAATGCTATTGCATTGGCTCTTCGTGTTGAGGTTGTATTTAAATTTACATTATAGGCCACTAAAAAGTCTCGTGCACCAACAGCAGTGGCTCCAGCCTTTGCATTAAACTCAGCAGGGCCAAAATCTGGTTTCCATTCTGGTTTTGATAATTTTTCTTTTAATCCTTCATATTCACCAGCACGACAGTTGGCAAGGTTTTTTCTAACTTCAGAAAAAGCCGCATTTTCATAACAATATATAGGTATATTTAACTCATCACCTATTCTTTTTGCCAATTTCCGGGCGTAAGCAACTGTTTCTTCCATGGTAATACCAGCTACCGGAACCAAGGGACAAACATCTGTTGCACCGAAACGAGGATGAGCTCCTTTATGGTTGCGCATATCGATAAGCTCCTGAGCTTTTTTTACAGCCCGAAATGCTGCTTCGATTACTTGCTCCGGCGAACCTACCATGGTTACAACCGTACGGTTAGTTGCTTTACCCGGATCTACATCCAACAGACTAACGCCTTCAACAGATTCAATTTCATTGGTAATCTGTTTAATAATACTCATATCATTCCCTTCACTAAAATTGGGAACGCACTCTATTAGTTGTTTTGTAATCATCTCTATTTAAATTATTTAATATTATTATTCTGAATTAATTTAAGATTAATGAATAGCGATATTTGATTTATGATTTAGATTTCAAGTCATTTTTCTGCGCTGTTTCAACACTTTTTACAAAAATTGAGATTAATTCATTTGTTTCTCTTAACGCTGAATTAATTTTTTCTACTGAAATATATAGTTTTGCCCTAAAGATTATCTTTAAGCAAACATTACTTTCTCTTAACTCTTTAAGTACAATTTTAATTTTGTGAATAAAATCTCTTCTTGATTCCCCACTTTGAGCCTCACCATAATTTAATGCAGGCGAAGTTCCTGATCGTAGCAACTGACCAGATAAGTGATTCGCAGCTTTTTTATCTGGCATTGATTCAACAATTTCTATAATTAGTACAGCATAATCGATCAATCTTTCTTCTAAATCAATTCTATTCATAAATTACACTTCTAAAATCTTAAATCGTTAATCTTTATTCTAAAATAATTTTTTTATTAAATTATCTTTCCATTTAATATCACTGTATCAATTAAATT
>JAVEZW010000032.1:0-21322 GCA_034002805.1 Bacteroidales bacterium
CTATTACCATTTTTCAACAATTCAATAATCATGTAAGTGCTATCAAATCCACCAGACCAACTTACTACCACATTGTTCATGTCGAATTTCCTTATTCCCAAGGTAGTTTGTTATCAGTTGCTTTGTCTACTATATAAGCAAAAAACAAAACAACCAAACTAAAACCACCGACTATTTTTTCATAAAGTTTTTTCATATTAAATTCTCCTATTAATAAACTTCCAAGTGTTCTTCTGCGTCTACATAATAAATTTTCATTCCAAATATGGTTTCAAATCTCTCGTTTATTTTCCTATCAAATGTGTGTCCTGATATTTTTAAATATTCTTTGATTTCATTGGTTTCTTTTTCTCCCAAATAAACTTTTAATGGTGAGTTCTTGTTGACTCTTTCGTGTCTCATTTGAGCGTCTAAAATCTTGTTAAAAATATCCATATGTCTTTCTCCTTTTTGAGAAAATATTACCAGTATGAAAGATTTTTGTCAAGTGATAAATATATTATAAAATACTTAATGATTAGGAATAGTTATGGATAAACAACAAAAAATTAGATATTATCGTGGAAATGTTAATCTTCTTTGTGGTGGAGAAAAGTTAGAATACACAGAAGAACAAATTAACGAAATCATAAAATGTGCTAATGATTATGAATATTTTATTTACAATTATGTTTATATTAAGACTAAAAAGGGATTAGAGAAACCAGAAGTAAGACCATATCAAAAGCGTATACTTTCCACTATACATAATAACAATAGATGTTTAGGAATGGCAGGTAGACAGTGTGGTAAGAGCGTTTCTTTGGGGATGTATATAGCATGGTATATATGTTTTCATTCATATAAAACAGTAGGAATTGTAGCCAATAAAGAGAAAGTGGCTAAACTCATGCTTTCTACTGTTAAGAATATTTTCACAAATTTACCTATATGGATGAAACCGGGAGTCGAGACTTGGGGAACAACAGAGATAAAATTAGACAATAATAGTGTTGTAGTAGTTTCTGCTTGTTCTGCTGATGCACTTACAGGATATACTCTTAATTTTTTAGTTGTAGACGAAGTTT
Source organism: Bacteroidales bacterium (assembly GCA_034002805.1). Lineage (GTDB taxonomy): Bacteria > Bacteroidota > Bacteroidia > Bacteroidales > UBA12077 > UBA12077. Next base: position 1,068 of record JAVEZW010000032.1, read on the forward strand.
CAAAAATTCCAAAAAATAAAGCGAATGATTTCTTTGACTCGGTATTACCAACAGTTGAAGCAGATGAAAACGCTAAAATTGTTTGCATTAGTACACCAAAGGGAATCAACATTTGGTATAAAATGTGGACTGAAGCAGAACAAGGTATATCTGGTTATGTCACTGTAAAAGTAGAATGGAATGAACCACCGGGAAGAGATGAGGTATGGAGAGAAGCAAAAATAAAAGAAAAGGGATTAGAATATTTTAATCAAGAATATTCATGCCTTTTTCTCGGGTCTTCTTCTACATTAATCAAAGGTGATAAATTAAAAACCTTAGCACTAAAGAAACCTGTTAAGGAAGAATATGAGGGTAAACTTAAAATATATGAATTACCAAATAAAGATAAAAAATATGTATTGTTGTGTGATGTTGGAGAAGGATTAGGAAAAGATTATAGTACAATACAAGTCATAGATATTACAAATGAACCATATAAGCAAGTTGCAGTTTATAGAGATAATACGATAAAACCATTTTCTTATCATATTATAATAAACAAAATTGGTAAATATTATAATGAATGTTTAGTTGTGATAGAAAGAAATAGTTGTGGTGCTGAAGTAGTTAATAATTTAAATTATGATTTAGAATATGAAAGTATATATTATCAAGATGAATTAGGTTTAAGAACAACAAAGAAAACAAAATCTATAGGTTGTAGTAATTTAAGTTTTCTTGTTGAATCTGATAAATTATTAATTTGTGATTATGATACTATAAATGAATTAAGTAAATTCGTATTTGATGGGAAATCTTATAAAGCCCAAGATTATGACGATCATGATGATTTAGTTATGCCATTGGTTTTATTTTCTTGGTTAGTTATGGACAAAACGGAAAGCGAAAATTGGTTAGAAATAAATTTACAAGAACAGATAAATAAAGAAAAACAAGAAGAATTGGATAGTTTCTTGATACTAATGGATTATGACGATTGAAAGGAAACAACATGGTATTTCAGTTTAATGATGTAAATTGTAGCGTAAGAATTATTACTTCCATTTATCGCGCCCATATTCAGAAAAATTGTTTATTTATTAACGAATCAGGTTTAAGAGAAGGAAGTGAACAAACAAATGTTTTGTTCTATGAATCAGATCAAGAAGCTAAAAAAGATTTAAAGAAATTAGTAAAAATGATGAATAAATATTATGAGAAACAACATGATATGATTGATAAACAACCTGCCGGTTTTGTTCATGCTCAAGGTGAGGAAATTTATATGGATGATGAAACAGATTATTACGAAGAAGATTGATAAATACTTATATAATATAAAAACATTAAGGAGAAATAACAAATGAAACAATTTGAGCAATTACTAATGGAAGTCGAACAAGGTGAAGAAGTAAAACAAGAACAAGATCCACAAACTGAAATGCGAATGATGTTTGTTCGTTTTCGTAATAACATGATTAAGTTTCTTCGTGTCCTAAAAGGAACAGCTATCCCTACAATTGATGGACAATCCGACTTCAAACAAATTTTTGAAGATTACAAAAAACTTAAAAATTTTGGTCCTGCTAGAACTTGGTGGATTAAATTTTCTGAAGAATTAGGTATTGACCAAAAATTTTGGCGCATTTTTGATCAATCAGAAAATGGTGTGATGGATTATCGTCTAGTCGAATACGTTAAGGCTCTATTAGCTAAAGTGCAAGATGAAAATATTAAGCCTGCTGGTCGTCGTGAATTAGTTGCAGCTATTACTTATCTTACTACTATGCTTCGTCCCACTTTCCGCCAAGAAATTTTTAATAAGTTAAGTGAAATTGAAGGTCAAGACAATGTTCTAGGTGGACTAAAAAATGTTAAGTCTGTTGGTGGATTAGCTAATGTTGACAAACGTATCACTCCAAGGATTTAATTATGAAAAAATCATTTAAGCAATATTTACTTGAAGCTGAAGAAGATAAACCTTTATTTGATGATGAAAAAGAATTAGATATTAATGAGCCAGAAGAAAAACAAGAAGGGGTAAAAGACCCTCAATATGATTTTGAAATCACTGGTAACTTTGATTTCAAACAATTAGAAAAAATTGTGAAGGAAAATGAATTTGGTATCGAAGTGGATAAGTTTATGCTCCACATTTACACCAAAGGTGTTATCAGTGATGAAGATTATGAAGGATTTATTAAATACATTGAAGATAAAATTAAGTTTCTAAAATTTGATCATTAATGCAAATTAACTTTTGAATTAAGAAGGAATTGTTATGTTAAAACAAAGTATACTTATACTTGAGAAAGCCATTAAAGACGGCAAGAGAAATAAGAATGGTGTTAATTTGTCTGAAAAAGATTCGATAGATATTTTGAAATATCTAAGTTCTTTACAAGATTTTAAAACTCAATTTGATAAGGTGAAATAATGAATTTTCTAAACGGATTAAAACGTATTTGGGTTGACTTGTTTCTTGGTATTTTTATTTTCATTTTCTACCTATCTGGTGCTTATGAAAACTTTGCTCCACCTTTACAATTAATTAGTCTTAAACTTGTTTTGGTATCAATGGGCTTTCTTCATGCTCATGCTATTGGGAAGGCTTGTTTTCCAAAGGTAGATTGGAAGGGAGAATTTACACCTTCCCATGTTGTTAGACTTTTCTTATATGTAGTGGTTATTTATGCGTATAGTCAAGGCGGTTAGTTTTTTATTAATCTTATTATTCCCAACTGTAGGACTTGCATTAGATAGGTGCAAGTCCTACAGTAATGAAGTGCGTAAATATCACGCTTACTACTTTGGAATTGATTTTCCTTGGTGGTATTCTGTTGCACAACTGCAAAAAGAATCTAATTGTCGAGACGTTATTTCTAAAGATGGTGTCGGTAGTGAAGGCGCACCACAAATTACTTTCAGATGGTGGAAAGATCAATTAGCTACTCAAGGAATTTATAACGTAAGGACAAGAGAAAATCAATTAAAAGCTCAAGCATATATTAATTATGATGCTTATAAAAAATCAAGAAAATATCAAAGTAGACTTTGGATTATGTATCAAATTTATAATGGTGGAACACTTGTACTAAAAGAGATAGAAAGAGGGGGAGGAATCCCTTATCATTATATAGCAATTGAACATTGTAAAAGAAAAAATATAAAGTTTAATAATGGTCAAGTTAGAAACGCTTGCGATATAAATTATTCATATTCTGTTATATTATTTGGTTATGCTGATAAATATAGAACAGGAAAAGATTCAGACAAATTTTTATTCTGGTAAAAGGATTTTAAATGTTATCTTATAAACAATATCTTTATGAAAAAAGAAAAAAACCAGAACAAAATCCTAAAATTTCTACATTACAAAAAATTAAGAAATATGTTAATAGGGATGATTTATATGTTTCTTTTAGAACGATTAACAAATTAGGTATTAATCCTAATTCAAAATACAACACTCCAAATGGAATTTATGGATATTGGTTGAAATCTTATCGTAATATGATTAATGATGCAAAACCATTAGATGCACCAAACAGGGTTTTCCCTTATATGGCAAAACCACAAGACACAGAACACTTTTACATTTTCAAAGCTAAAGAAGATGCTAATGTCGTTCATCTAGGACTTTTGGATGAAGACACAGTTAAAGATTATATTTATGATTATTTAGAAAAACATTCTGATGTGAGAATGGAGTTTATTGATCAAGAAATATTACACCATATAAAGTATTATGAACAAGAAATCAATTCAACAAAAAAACAGTTGGAGAAAACAAAAGATTTATATGGTGTTAATAATCAATTAGAAAAAGATTTATTAAAATATGAAAACGAATTAGAAGAATTGAAAAATAAAATGCCAGATTTTTCTAATCTTGATAAATTTGTTGATTATATTTATAAAAAAGGGGAGGAAGAAGCAGAAGTTAAGACCCCCGGCGGAATTTTTTGGTGGGTTGGCTATTATCTTTATGAAGAATATTCTAATAAATGGAATAAATTTTTTCGAGAATTAGGAATTGACGGAGTTACAGACGATAAAGGATTAGGTATTATACATAGTAATGAACCATATCAAACAGTGTTTTTTGATGGTGGAAAATTAAAAGTTGTAGATAGTGGTTTTAATAAAGTTTACAAACAAGTATATAAATTTTATTCCAATAAATTTAAATATGAATTAGAAGATAACGTATTAGTGTTTGATAATATTAATATAAGTGATATGGTGGACTTAAAGAGTTTACAAGAATTACCTTGGGTGAAAGAAGGCAAACAATATAAAGTGACTGGTGGTTTTTATTGTTACAGAAATGAATTAACCAGTTTAGAAGGTAGTCCTAGTAGTGTTGGTGGTTATTTTAATTGTTCTTTTAATAACTTAACAACATTAGAAGGAAGCCCTATTAGTGTTGGCGGTGATTTTAATTGTTCTCATAATCAATTAATAAGTTTAGAAGGTGCGCCTAGTAGTGTTGGTGGTAATTTTGATTGTTCTAATAATAAAAAGAAATTTACAAAAGAAGAAGTAAGAAAATTTTCTGATGTAAAAGGAAATATTTACGTTTAATGAGGATTAATATTATGCCAAAAACAATAAATGGTAAAAAAGTTCCAGAACGTTATTGGAAAGAAGCCAAGAAACAAGCGAGAAAACAAGGATTCACTATTAAAGATGATAAGGATAAATTTTATCAATATGTTATGGGTATTGTAAAAAAAATGATGAATGAATCTGTAGTTGCTGGTGATGTGGCTGTTCCTAATTGTCCTATTACTGGTAAACCAAAGAAATTAAAAAGACTCAAGAAACAAAAATGGGTTGAACTTTTGTTAAAAGATAAATAATAAAAAGGAATTAATAATATGCCTATTTTAACAGATACAGGAACAATTTCAGAGGGAACAGTTATTTTTGACCGCACCGAAGTTTTAGGTACAAGTCGTGGTGATAAGATGAATCTTTATCTTGATTTCACTAGGGCTGGAACGGAAACAGTAACTTTAAGTATTGCTGTCAAAGATGCTGATTTGGATTATCATTATGTAAGTTATCTTAGTTCAACTAATGTTGTAACTAAACAATCTGTAGTGTTAAATTTAACAGGCAAATATATTGTTCCTATAACAATTGGAAAAGATGTAGAAGAAATTAAAATTGAACAAGCAGGATTAACAAATTCAACATTATCTGTCAATTATGGTTTAGATAATTATTACGCTTAAAATACGAAAGGAAACTTGGTGTCTCTTAAAGATTTGATTAAAATTAATTTCATTAATGATTCAAATCATAGAGGAAAAATTCAAAAATTTTTGAAATATAAGGAAGAAATTTTTGAATCCACTAAATTTCTTCCTGAAAAATGTAATCTAGTGTCCAGATTATATTATATATACAATGATTTGAAAGAACCATTATATTGTGTGTCTTGTGGTGATCCTATAACACAAGATAAATTTTTTCAAAAACATTACTGTTCTAAAAGTTGTCAACTGACAGATAAATTAATAGATGTTCAGATAACACATAATGAATCAATTGGAATGTTAAATGAAATTCTTGTTAAAGAAAAAAATTATTTAAACATAAAAGAAAAGATTGTAGAGAATAATTTAATAAGATTATATTTAAAAACATTTCATTGGTGTAAAAATTTATCAGAAGCATCTTATTGTGCTAAAAATGGTATTATAACTCAACCATGTTGTAAATGTTGTAAAGAAAAATTGAACTATAGAAGTATAAAAGGATATGGCGAATATTGTTCAAACCATCGTTATGTTAAAGCAAAAACCAATTCAAGATTAATTTATAATGAAAATAAAAATCAAAATAAGATTTGTGATTACTATGAATTAAAAAAATTTATAGTTGAAATGGTAGAAAATGAAAATTTTAATGTGGATAGATATAGCATGTGGCTTGTAAGAAATGGATACTATAATTCTCTTTTATATTACACATCAAATCTCACAAAACAAAACAGAGGAAGAAAAAGTGGTAACATAGCAGAAAAAATTTATCTTGTGTATCATAATTTAAATGAACCTGATAAATGTGTTATCTGTGGAAAATATTCTAGTTTCATAAGTTTTAATTTAGGATATTCAAGGTGTTGTTCACAAAAATGTTCTAAACAACTCATTGGTTGGGATTGGAATAATTTAACATTAAAACAAAGAAATGAAATAAATGAGAAAAGAAAAATTTCTTGGGAAAATAAAACTGAAAACGAAAAAATAGAGATAATATCAAAAGTCGATAAAACGAGGAAGAAGAATGGAGTAAATTCTTCTTCCTATTTAGCAGACACTTTTTTTGATTTATTAGGATTGATCATTGAAGAATTGGGTGTAAAAAACGATTTGTATTTTAGTAACATAAATAATGGTGAAAAAAGAATTGGTAGGTATTCCTTAGATTTTAATTATAGTAATAAAATCATAGAATTTTATGGGGATAATGTTCATGGTAATCCTGATAAATATAATAGTGGAGATGTTCTTCCTTATTATGGAAAAATGTTAGTCGATAAAAAATGGGAAAAAGATACGATAAGAACTAATAAATTGGAAGATTTGGGGTATGTTGTTAAAATTGTGTGGGCATCAGATTATAAAAATAAACCAACAGAAACAATAAATAATTGTGTAATGTTTTTAACAGATAAATAATTCAAATAATATAAGGAGTAAAATTTATGTACATTTCACCCGAAGTTAGGATCAAAGAAACTGATCTATCAACTTCTGTACCTCAAGTTGCTAGTTCAATTACTGGTTGTGTTGGTCAATTTCATAAAGGTCCAGCATTAGAACGTAAACTAATTACTAGTGTTCGCACACTAGAAACAACCTTTGGTACACCTACTGATGCTAACTATGTGGATTGGTACACTGCATGGAATATTCTTCAGTACAACCAAACCCTATTCGTTGTTCGTGCCTTAGCCGACGATGCAACCAACTCAGGTCTTGGTGTTACAAGTGCTGAAGTAGTATCAACTCTAGTAGCTGATCGTCGAATCAATGACGATGTAGAATTTGATGCTAATAACATCACTTTCAATCTTAATGAAGTTCTCCGTATTCTTGCACGTTATCCCGGTGAATATGGTAATGATCTAAAAGTTTCAGTTTGTGATTCTACTAACTACACTGTTGCTACTGTTTCTGGTTCAACTGTATTCGCTGACTATTTTGACCGCGCTACTATTGAAACAGATGAAATTGCTATCATTGTTCATGACGTAGACCCAAATGACCCAACTCAATATATAGTTGTAGAAAGTTTCATTTGTTCTACCGATCCTGCTGCAAAAGATTATAATGGGAATTCTACTTGGGTCGGTGAATATATAACTAGAAATAGTCAATACGTTTGTGCTTTCACTGATCAAAGTTCAACTTTTAGTGTGTTTACTTTCGTTCAGGAAAATCTAGTTGAAGGTGTTGACGGAACATTAGATACTGGAGATTTTGATGCTGCTTATGACTTATTTGCTAATTCAGAAGAATTTGATATTAATATCATTGTTGATAATCATAATACGGGGGTTTTCTCTACTGATACTGCCGTGGCAACTTCTCAACAATATATTATTGATAATATCTGTGAAACTCGGAAAGATTGTATGGTTGTTCTTTCCCCATTCAAAGATGTTGTTGTAAGCAATCCCGGTAGTGAAGTTACTGATCTAATCACTTATGTTAATACTACTCTCAATCGAAGCACAAGTTATGGCGCATTGTATGGTAACTGGAAATATCAATATGACCGTTATAACGATAAATTCCGTTGGATTCCTATGAGTGGTGATATTGCTGGTATCTATGCAAGAAATGATTTACAGCGGGAAGTTTGGTTTGCTCCTGCTGGTCTAAATCGTGGTCAAGTTAAAAATGTTCAAAAATTTGGTTTCAATCCTGATAAATCAAGTCGGGACTTAATGCACAAAAACAATGTCAATATTGTTACTGCATTTCCCGGTGATGGTCCGGTTGTTTTTAGCCAAAAAACTTTGCTAAGAAAACCTTCAAGTTTCGGTGATGTTGATGTTCGTCGTCTATTCATGTATATGGAAAAAGCAATTTCTACTGCTGCTAAATATTTCCTATTTGAAAAAAATACTCCATTTACAAGACGACAAATGTTTAACATGATTGATCCTTTCCTTCGTGATATTGTCGGAAGAGAAGGAATTACAGACTACCGTGTAATTGTGGATTCAACAAACAATACAGGGGAAGTCATTGATAGGAATGAGATGATTGTTGACATTTATGTTAAGCCTACTCGTTCTATCTACTACTTACAACTTAACTTCATTAATACTAAAACTGGTGTTAACTTTGAAGAAATTATTCCTCGTCAATAATTATTTGACAATGATTAAAAATTGAGTTAAGATAATTCTCCTAGAGACAGTGGTTGGCCGACCATTTCCGTTTTCCTCCCGAACGGATTATCTAGGAGAATTTTTATAGGGAGAAAATAATGAACAGAGAAGAATTTTTAAAAGTTTTGAATGATAATAAAATAGTTTTAAATGACAAGATTCATTCTATGTATACTAGAGATGATTTTTATCGGATAAGAAAAAATAATCCAGAAATTATAGAATATGTTTTAGAATTCACTAAAGATATTGAAACGGAAAATTTATTAGAAAGATTTTCCTTAGCTTATTATAACATGAAGGAGATTCCAAAATGTAAAACTTGTGGTGTTAGATTACCGTTTAAATTATTCAAACATCCATATAGAACATTTTGTCCTAACATTAATTGTCACAAATCAAAAAAGTTTGATAAAGAAAAATTTAACAAATCAAGAGAAAAAAATATTGAAAAAAAGATTAAAATCTTCAATGAATGGTTAAAAAATCCTTATAGATTTGACGATGAAGAAGGAATAGAAATTACTGCTTTAAATATGTCCAAATTATTTAAAAGGAAAGGTTTCTTCTTTAATATTCTATTTGACACTAAAGATTTATTAGCCCTACCAGAAATTTTTAATGATGTTTCAAGTTTAGAAATACCAAGAAGATATTATCATTTGATTAACAAAATGAATGATATTCCTAAGTGTGAAATTTGTGGGGAAGACGCAAGATTTTATAACAGCGTTAAGGGATATTCAAATACTTGTGAAAGTTTTGAGTGTGAACGAGAAAGAATTAGGAGAACCAGAAGATTAACAACACATAAAAAATTACAAGAAAACTTAGGTAATGATCTTGTTTTGTTAGATGAATATATTGATAGAAGTACAAATTTATTGACTAAATGTAATGTTTGTGGTGGTGTTTTTTATTTCAATTGTTGGAATGGTTCTTTTGTAAAGAAAGATACTAATTATTGTCCTCATTGTGATCCTTTTAAATATAGATCAAGACCAGAAGCGGAGATATGTGATTTCATCCAATCTTATTTAATGGATGAAACAATCATTTGTAATAGTAGAAATATCATTGGTAAAGGTAAAGAATTAGATATATACATTCCAAAATTCAAATTGGCTATTGAGTATAATGGTGTTAGGTGGCATGGTGAAAATGGTGGACTTAAAGATAGAAATTATCATAAAGACAAATTAGAATTATGTAACAAAAAAGATATTCAATTAATCCAAGTCCAATCTAATGAATGGATTCAAAACAAAGAAATAGTTCAGTCTATATTGTTATCCAAGTTGAATATCTTTGATAGAAAAATATATGCTAGAAAGTGTAGTGTGAAAGAGATTGATAGTAAATTGAAAGATAATTTTTTAAATGAAAATCATCTTCAAGGGGTCGATAAAAGTTCTATAAAATTAGGATTATTTTATAATGATGAATTAGTTTCAGTTATGACGTTTGGAAAAAGGAAGATAACAAAAGGCGAAGTTAAACTTGAACTAATTAGATATTGTTCAAAGAAATTTGTTCAAGTTGTCGGTGGTGCAAGTAAACTTTTAAGCTACTTTAAAAACAATTTTAAGTGGGAAGAAATTATAACTTATGCTGACAGAAGATATAGTAATGGAAATTTTTATGAAAAGATTGGATTTGATTTAAGTCATATATCACAACCAAATTATTACTACTTTAAACATGAATATATTACGTTTCATAGAAGTAAATTTATGAAACACAAATTGATAAATATATTAGAAGAATTTGATGAGAATAAAACAGAATGGGAAAACATGAAACAAAATGGTTACGATAGAATTTGGGATTGTGGTCATTTTGTTTATAAATTAAAGAAGAAATAACTATTTCAAAAAGGAGTAAAAAATAATGGCTAGTATTGCAGATTTCGTATCTAAATTCCAACATGGTGCAAGGTCTACCCTTTATCGGGTAGACATTCCCGGTCGCCTCTCAGAAGACACTAAGTTTTTCTTCAAGGCGGCTCAATTCCCTAACAAAACCATTAACAAGATTGAAATGCGCTACATGAATAATATTATTCCTGTAGCCGGTGAAACCGCAACGTTTCAAGATTGGACTGTTACTGTGGTCAATGATGTCAATTTCGGTCTAAGAACTGAAATTGAGCGTTGGATGGAAAGCATTAAGAACAACTCACAGACCAATGGTGCTACTAATCAGAATCAATATTTTGGTCAAGCTGTTATTACTCAGATTCTACAAGATGGAACTGATAGTAATGTAGCTTATGATTTCTTTAACATTTGGCCTAGTGATCTTAGTACCATTGAAGTTGGTTATGATAATGCTGATACCGTACAAGAATACACTGTTACTCTTGTCTTCAGTCATTGGGAACGTCGATAAGAATTAGTAAAATTTGATGTTCAATGTAAAAAGTGTCACATGACTATAAAAATCATGTGACACTTTTTTTGTTTACATTTTGTTTATAATATCTCTAATGAAATCTTCATCAATGAATCCTATAGATGGTGTGTGTTCCTTAATACATTCCCTAATATGTTTTGTTTCTTCAAACAAAATCTTTTTCAAACAATCTTCACAAAAATGATTAATCCTAACAACTTTTCCCTCTTCATCACAATTATTTCCGATTAGTCCACCACGTTCTCCAATATAAATGTTTCCCTCGATAGTGAAGTAATCCTCACTATCCTTTAAAAATAGCTTATTACATTTGTCACATGTAATCCCTTCAATGTTCATGGTAGAATCTCCTTTTGTTATAGTTTGTTGTAGATATAATATATCATTCTCTTCCTCTCTTGTCAATGGATAAATAACATTAGAAATTATAATATTTTTATTAAGAGGTTATAATGAAATCTTTCAAGTTTTGGTTACATGAGAAAAGAAAGAACCCAGAATTAAATCCTAAAGTTTCTACTCTAGCGAAAATCAAACAATATGTCAATAGAGATGATGTTTATGTTTCATTTCGTGACATTGAGAAATTGGGGATTAATCCTAAATCAACTTATTCCACGCCAAATGGAATTTATTGTTATTGGTTAAAATCATATAAGAATGATATTGTTGACGCTAAGGATTCAGACACTCCTAATGTGATTTTCCCTTATAAGGCTAAACCAACTGACACTTCACATTTTTATCTTTTCACAGCAAAAGAAAATGCTAATGTTGTCAAGCTAGGTGACATAACCGAAGATATTGCTAAAAAATATATTCTTGATTATATCAACCTTTACCCTGAAATTAGAATGAAATTTATTGATGAGGAAATTTTAAGTGATATTAAATACAATGAACAAAAACTAAAACAAGTACAAGATACTCTAAATAAAGGTGAAGATTATATATCAAATAACATTGTAGCGGTTTTAATGAAACACCAAATAAGGGAGATGGATGGTTACAAAGTGGATAGTATTATAAAGGCTCTTGAAGATCAACAAAAATATTTTGAAGATGAACTTAAAAGATTGAAATCACAAATGCCAAATTTTTCAGACAATGATAAATTTGTGAATTATATATATGATAAAGGAAAAGAAGAAGCTGAAGTAAGAAATCCCGGTGGGATATTTTGGTGGTTTGGTTGGTTTCTTTTTCAGAAAAATCCTAATAAATGGAACAAGTTTTTCCGTGATTTAGGTATTGATGGGATGACAGATAATGAGGGCAAGGGAATTATTCATGATAATGAACCATATCAAACAGTATTCTTTGATGGTGGTAAATTAAAAGTAATTGATGGTGGCTTTAATAAACTTTATAAAAAAAATTATAAATTTCGTGGTAGAACTTTCTATTATGAAGAAAATAAAAATGGTGTTATGTTTCTTTATAATCTTAATGTGGAAGATGAGAATTTGATAAGTTTGAAAGAATTACCTTGGGTTAAAGAAGGTAAACAATACGAAGTCGAGGAACACTTTTTTTGTTCTTATAATAACTTAACCAGTTTAGAGGGTGCGCCCATAAAGGTTGGTGGTAATTTTTATTGCGGAGGAAACACTAAGAAATTCACAGAGGAAGATGTAAGAAAAGTTTGTGAAGTGAAAGGGGGTATTCGTGTATAGTGTATCAAACTTTATTAGTAAATTTCAAATTGGTGCTAGGCCAAATTTGTTTAGGGTTGAAATTGATCAACTTGGGAATTCATGTCAATTCATGTGTAAGGGCGCACAAATTCCCGGCAGATCAGTTTCTAAACTTCCTGTGACTTATCTTGATAGCCAATTTTATATTGGTGGTGATACAACTTATCAAGATTGGTCAATCAATGTTATGAATGATATTGATTATGATATTAGATTTAGACTTGAAGATTGGATGAATATGATTAAACAACAGGGGGAAACAAGAGGTCATGCTGGTTGGACTTACTTAATGGATGGTAGAGTTACACAACTTGGTCCTAATGGTGAAGACGCAATCACTTACACTTTATTCAATATGTTTCCTGTTGATGTTACTCCTATTGACTTATCTTGGGAAACAACTTCTACTATTGAAGAATATCAAGTTACATTTTCATTTTCACATTTCGGTAAGGAAAAATCATAATGGCCGAATCCGCAACTAAATTGTTAAGTATTTCAGAGTATATAACTTTTTTAAAAAAAGTTGGTATATCAACAAATAATTTATATATTGTTAGATTTAATTTAGCAAATCAAAGAACCAATACCATATTTCAAGGCAAAAATACACAAACTGATAATTCTCAAAGTAATGAGTTTGGTATTAGTTCTATTTTATCTGGTGTCGTTGATGTTAAGGCTTATGTGAACAAAGCTAAAGGTATATATTCTAATGTTACTGGTATTTTTAATGATATTTTTGATAATGGTGGAACTGAACAAGAATCAATATCATTTCAAGATATAGAATCAGTTGAAATATTATGTACTTCTGCTCAAATTCCTTATTACAAACAGAAGATGCAAAAAACTTATGTGAATCATCATGATACAAAATTTGCTACGGGATTTGATACTGATGCTGTAAAAATGACATTCTATGTTGATAGATCAAATCATGTATTAAATTTTTTTAATATGTGGAATAACAGAATTTATAACGTCGATGGTAGACATGGCGTGATGAATTACAAACAGAATTATTCTTGTGCTATTGAGATTTTCTTAGTGAATAAAAATCAAAAAGAAGGTGGGTTTGATGAAACTTTTCGTTGCAAATTAGTAGGTGCTTATCCGGCCTATATAGAACCATTAAATTTAAATAACAATAACACTGAATTATTAGAGTTGAATGTTCAATTTGAATATGATAAAATAGATAATTCAACTCTTAACTATCAAGGGGAAGAAAATAAACTTGGCAAGGGTTTATTTAGTACAGGAATTAATATTATTGATATGAAAAACAGAGTTGAACAAACAATAAATAACGTGAGGGACATGGGGAAAATGGCACAGAACACGGTTAAATCTGCTAGACACACAGTAGATGATATGAGGAATACAGCTAAGAGAATTTTTAGATTTTAACCTGAAAGCCAAAGAAATCCCCTTCCTTTAGGTAAGGGTAGGTTCACATTATGTTCATGAGAAAGGATTAAAAAATGTTACCTGACATTGAATTAACACCGTATTACAATTTGAAATTGCCTATTAGTAAAAAAGAAGTTCAATTTCGTCCTTATTGTGTTGGTGAAGAATTAACTTTCTTAACTCACATTGAATCAGAAAATAAGGAAGATATTATTGGCAGTCTAATTAATCTTGTCAAAAATTGTGTTAAGGAAAAAGATTTATTTGACGATTTGACTCTTATTGATTTTACTTATCTTCTAGTGAACATTAGAGCAAAATCAAAAGGTGAAATTATTGAGATTCAGAAAAAATGTGGTAAATGTGAATCAACAGAGATTCTAGCTTTCGATGTTATTAAGTCATTAAAATTTGAAAATGAAAAAGTAACTAAACAAGTTTTTGACTTATCCGACAAAATTTCCCTAGAAATGAGTGTTGTTCCATTTTCCTATATTAAAGATGTTATTAATGTAGAAGATGAAAATGATTTAAAATTGTTTACTATTGCCTGTTCAATTAAGAAGATTGTGATTGATGGAAAAATTTATAACAAATTAGAACCAGAAGAAGTTATTGAGAAATTTCTAAAGAAGGCCACAACACCACAAATTAAAACCATTGTAGATAAAATGAATGATATGGTTAGTCTTAAATCTGTTGTAGAGTGTGAATGTAAATGTGGTCATAAAGATAGTATTGAAATGGAAAACATTCTAAGTTTTTTATCCTAATTTTCAGTTATAAGGATTTACAAAATTGGTATAAGGAAGTTGCTGATTTTGTGAGATATGGAGATTATTCTATAACTGAAATAAAATTAATGTTACCTTATGAGTTAATGGTTTATCAAAGTATATTGCTTTCACAATTAGAAGAGGAACAAAAGAAAAGGGCGAAGTAGCCCTTTTCTTATTTGATAAATATTAATAAATTCTAATTGGATAATATTATGAACAAAAATAAAACTGAAACTCCTGATTTTGAAAAATTATTAAAATCAATGAACACTGGTATTAATAAGTTAATTCTTATTAATAAAAATGTTGGAGATGTTAAACTTGGAGTTAAAAACGCAAATGCTAAAATTGTCAATAGTAATTTAGGTATTAAATCACTTAATATCAAGCTAGTTAGTATTGACAAAAACATTGGGAAACTTTTATCATCATTTACTGACATTCCAACAAAAGAGAAAGAAGAAAATTATCTTAGTGAACAATATCAAAATGAATCAATAAGGGAAACAAAATTAACTAATGATTTGTTGCTTGATATTAGAGATAGTTTAAAATTTGGTATTGGTAAAACTCCCAAAAAAGATGGTGGTATTGCTGGCATTTTAGGAATGTTAGGTATAAGTGCTTTATTTGGTATGGGGAAAAAAGGGTTGGGATTAGGAGGAAAGTTATTAGGTCTAGGTGTTGGTGGTGCCGCTATCGGTGCTGGTGCCGGTGCTGCTGGAACAGGTCTATTAGGAAAAGGTCTAAAAGGATTAAAATTTGGTGGAAAACTTTTAGGTAAAACTCTTGGTATGCCTATTGCCTTAGCCCTTTTAGGTTATGGTGGAATTAAAGGGTTTAGTGAATCAGAAGGTAATGGACAGGAAAAAATGTTAGGTGCCGCTAAAGGAGCATTAAATAACTTTATTTTAGATGATGTAAAAGATTTTTATAATATGTTATTTGATAAAAACAAAATTGAGAATGAAGTTGATAAACAAGTAAAAGATAAAAGTGGTGAGTTTGGAGAAATATTAGATTTTGTTAAGGGTGATTTTGAAAATGTTATGGGAAATTTTTCAAAAGATTTAAAAAACCTTTTCGTTGTTCCTGATTGGTTAAAATCTGAAACGTGGGAAAGTTTATACACTGATCCTGACAAATTCATGGAAAGTATTGAGAAGGGTGTTAATCCTATTGGTATGGTACAAAGTGGAATTGGGAATGTTGGTTCAGGTAGTAAAATGGTTGCAGGTGTTAAAAAAGCTGCCAGTGATACAGATAAACGTGCTTATATGTCTTATGCCGAAGAAGTTGCTAAGAAGGAAGGTATTGATCCTAATATAATGAAAGGATTAATACAACAAGAAAGTAATTGGAATCCTAATGCTGTATCTTCAGCCGGTGCTATTGGATTAACACAAATGTTACCTACCACTGTTGGTGATGTTGGTGGTCATCCCGAAGATTTATTTGACCCTTATAAGAATATCCAATATGGCGCAAGATATTTAAAAACTTTATTAAATAGATATAATGGTGATTATAATAAAGCCTTAACAGCTTATCATAGTGGTATGGAAAATGTGGACAAGGGAAATATAGGTCCAATTGGTCAAGTTTATGCTTCACAAGTTCAAGAAAAAGCCGGTGCGTTTAGAGAATTAGGGCCAGTTGGTACAGGCGAACCATATAAGTTTGCTCCAGAAATTTCATTAAAAGGTAATAATATGTCAACTCCTACGTTATCTCCTGCTGAAGCTAGTTTAGGTGTCATGTCAGGTGTTGGTGGGTATATAGTTGATAAGGCCGGTGAAGTTGGTTCAGATTGGTGGAAAACAACTAAATCGGACGTAAAATCAGGAATAAATTGGGTAGGGGATAAATTAGGATTAAACGAAAGAGGTCAAAAAATAATTAAAGGAACTACTGAAGGACAAAAGGCTAGAAAATGGATGGCTGAAAAATCCAATGAAATTATTGATTATTGGAAACCAAAGGTTGTCCCTATTGCTGAAGAAACAGTTGATTTTTGGAAAAATTATCAGGGATTTTTGTATGAAAATAAAACTCCACCTACACCAGTACAAGAACCAAACAGAACTAAAAACATGCAAAATAAAGCAATAGAAGCTACAATAAAAGATAAAACTACTACTGTTACTCCTGTTGTTAATAACAATAATATTATGACAAACAATGCAACTCAAAATCAAAATTACCCAATTAATTCTGATTCTGTCTTTGATTGGCAATATGCAAAAATGTTTTTAAACCCAAATTATAATAAGGTTTAATTATGCAATATTTTTATCATAACATGATTCGTAGATACATTGTAGCTTTTTCACATTTATTTTCTGATGTGAAAGTTCAACGTAAAGATGAGACAGGAACTTTATTAGAAGAAGTTAAAGTTCCTGTTATCTATGCTACAAAAAATAAAATGTATTACGAATTAAAACAACATCCCCAAGATGCTCCCTTAGCTCTAGTTAATACTTATTTACCAAGAATGGGATTTTTTATTTCTGGTATGCAATATGATTCTACCAGAAAAATCAATAACACAATTGATTATGAAATTGATTCTAGTAACAGATTAATTTATACTGGTGTGCCATATAACTTCAATTTTGATTTATCTATCTTGACTAAAACTCAAGACGATTTATTTCAAATCATCGAACAAGTTTGTCCGATGTTTACACCAGATAGAACAATAACGATTAAAGAATTAATTGGTATTGATCGTGATGTTAGTATCAATCTTGATACTACAAATTTCACCAGTATTTTTGAATATGGTGAAGATGAACAAAGAACAATTGGTATTGATTTTTCCTTCACATTAAAAGGTCATTTATATCCAAAAATTCAAACGGATAGTGATGTTCTTATTAAACTTATCACAATGCAATATACATTAGATGATATTAATAATGATGTTAGTGTCACTGTAAGTTTAAGTCAAGAATCACCAACATATAGTATCATTAAAACCATTACTGAAAATTAAAAAAATTATCAACAACATCTTCAAGAGAGTAAAGACGACTAATAAACAATGAACCATTTTTAATTACAATTTTTGATCGAACAAGAAGTTGATATTGCGAAAGTTTATCAACTTCTTCGTTTTTGTCAATATAAAAAATATAAGAATCTTCTTCATTATATTTAATAACTTTTTGCAAATTCATTGTTCTACCTCATTGTCGTTAAGATATTTAGTGAATACTTCCTCAAGCATAAATCTATTTTTAATGATTTCATTATTGCGTAGAACAACATCACTCATACAATAGTAGTAATCATATTCATATTTTTTAAAAAATTGTTCTTGGATGAAATAATAATATGAATCTGTTCCTACCTCAATTTTTAATTTAATATATTTTTCCATTATTTTACCTCATTAAAAAAATAACCAAGTTTTTCAAGGTCTTGTACTTTAATAAATGCTTCAGGTTTTTCCATGTAAAAACAAATGCAACCTTTCATTGAAATAGATTCGCACCAACTTTTAGCTTTCCGAGAAAGAGGAATAAATTCAACCAATTTTCTTTTCTCATCATTTAGCCCCATAATATTAAAGTCTTGCATCATTATATCTCCTTAGTTGATGTTTCGTTCAAGGTAAATATAATATACCATTATCCAATTTATAAGTCAATAACAAAATGATAAATAAAAATAAAAAGGAATATTTTTATGAGGAAGAAAAAAGGCTTTGAAGATAAATTAGGATTAGATGAAGAAGTTGAACCAGTTTCATTAGAAGAAGTTAATGTTATATCTCATGGTTCAATAAAAGATGCTGAAGAGGATTATGAACAAGTTAGACGCGCATTAGTAACAACCATTGTTCGTTCATCTGAAATTATTGATGAAGCAGCTATAGCTATCAAGCAAGCACCTAATGGAATGATGGTAAAATCTTTTGCTGATCTTGTAAAATCAATGAAAGATTCTACTATGGGTTTACTTGAAATGCACAAGGAAATCAGAAAATTACAAGAAATTAAACAAGAAGAACAAAAACCAGAAGAAAAGAAAACTGTTAAAACTAATTTAACTGAAATTATTCAATTGGCTAAAGAGCGTGAAAAGAGAGCGCAATGATAACTTTCAATCAATATTTTATTACAATCAACAATGAAAAAGAAAAAATTAAAAATGAAAACAAACCAATATTTGAATCTGATAATTGGATTGTTTTAGAACCAAAATCTTATCAAGATTTTTGTGAATATTTTACTATTGATGAAACTAATTTTAGTATTAGGAATAATCGGGGTAATATTTTTATGATTATTAATAAACATGATGGAAACAAAAACTGTTGGCTGTATTATATCAATCAACAAAAAATGTTTTTAAAAGATGTTAATAATGAGAGAATAGAATTAGGAGGATTTAAAATAGAAAATCCAGAATTACAATTGTTTTTGGATACGATAGAAAATAAAAAGGGAGTGATTTAGTTCACTCCCTTTTGGTAGTTTATGACCCTAGTGAACTCTACCAAACACCGTCAAGGTACTAGCCGGTTTTCCCTTGATACTCCCTGTTGCGCGTTTAATGAAGTAACTAACATTTTGCTTTCTAAGTAGTTAGTTTATTGTTTTCTATCTTCATTAACTAAGCGTGAGTGGTCAATATTTATTTAATCAAACAACTAAGAGCAGAAACTATAGCTTTAAAAAGATGATCCTTCGCTTGTTGTTCAATTGGTAATTCTTCATACGATACGAAACAAGGATGCTCTTTCTTCTCAGCGTCCTTAACTGGTCCATATTTCCAACCATTTCGTTCTTTCTCAGCTAACCAAGAATCGTGACTTGAACTAGCAGGAGCATTAGGATTTGCCAGATTAAATTTTACCCCTGCAATGGCACTATCTTTTTGCCATTGTGGAGCGTTTTCCCAAGAAGTTTGAGAAAAATCATTTAGAAACTCACATAATAATTTGTTTGCCTCATGGCACGTTTTAGCGATTTGTTCGATTGTCATTATATTTTCCTTTCATGTTGAAATACATAGAATCTTTACAATACAAACTTGGACAATAATAATTTCCCCTTGATTCTTCTAATGGGGTGTTACAAGTAGGACAACGATATTTGTGTTTTCTTGCTTCTGATTCAGTCATTTAATCCTCTAAAAATTCTTTCCAATTTTTTCTTGCAGCAGAAGCTACTCCCATTTTTCCAAACAATCCTGACACATTCATTGATTCAGATAAAAATTTTAAAACAAATCGTCTACCATTAATCCTAGTATAAAATTCCCCTGTTTCTCCATAAATCGGTTTATCAAATTTATCAAATTTTCCATAACCGGGATAATCAGAACAATGATTGGTTCCCCATAGATAACCATATCCTACAGATTTATGACCTACAGACTTCCCATCTTTTTTAATACTTTCTAATCCCACTTTTGGAATATACATAATAGAGTCTTGGTCAAATTCTTCTCCAAGTTCTCTCAAATGTTTTTCAAGTTTCCCATTGTCTTTAATATCAACAACAATGAAAACTTCTTCTTTCCTATCAATAG
>JAVEZW010000033.1:0-21209 GCA_034002805.1 Bacteroidales bacterium
TCAAGTGGTATTTTAATCTCGTCAAAAAAAGCGTGTATCTCAACTTCTTTATTTACAATAGGTTCAAGATTCTTTTTTATTTTGTAAGCTTCATCAAAACTTGTAAACCAATCAATCGAAATAAATATTATATTTCCTTTAACCACTTGATTTGTTTTTGCATTTTCGGGTATGTGTGGCTTCATTTTATCAAGTAATACTGAATCCTGACTATTAATTTCAAATTTTAATGCATACTGAATGGATAATTCCTGTGATTCGTCTTGTATAACAGGTTGCACTTTATTTGTTGACGATTCAGTTGGTTTTCTGGATCCAAGTTTTATTGCATCGTTTACTGGAATCAGCTTTCCACTGTTAAATGCCACAATATAAGCATCTTTAAAACCTTTGTTTTTTATTTTTGGCAGCACTTTTTCGGCATCTTTTAATGTTAAAAATCTACCGGTATAATACTTCCTTAAATTAGTTCCCTGTTTAGTGATACAAGTAATTGGTGTAAATCCGTGAAACGATTCAGGATTTTTAGATGCAGTAAAAGCTCCTAGCTGAATCATATACACAATTCCCTTAGGTAGTCTTTCGTTTGTTGGGATTGGGTTTTTCGCATTATAAATGGATGGTGTTTTAATATAAAAATCAGTGGTTGATTTTTCCTCAATTCCCAGATCATCTTCCTTAGGCTGAATTATTGGTTTTAAAATAATACTATCAGATAGGCTGTTATTTTTAATTTCAGCATTATTTTTTGGTAGATTTTTTATTGATTGTTCCAAATCAGTTTTTTCTGGTTTTACTTCGTAACGGGTTGTTTTGCTAGCCAGATTTAACTGTTCAATCTCGCGAACCCTTCCATATAGCTGATCAGCAATTTTTTGCGTTGAATAAATATTCGTTTCGAGCTGTAAAATCTCTTTACTTAGTTTTTGCTGTTGTTCATTTGTTTGGGCCTCACTTAGTTGCGATCTTTTCGAATCAATTACCCATTTCATCGAATCTGCCTTAAGCTGATATTTCATAGCCTCATTCAACAGGCTGTCGTACTCATTTTTTAAAATAAAATTCTCCTTCGATTCGAGCTTTACTATTTCGTTTTGCGTTGGTTTTGATTTATTGTTTTTTTCGCTTTTATTCTCGCCTTTTTCGGTAGTACTTATAGTTAGTTTGGCGTGATTAATTAAATCGTTGTAGGCAACTTGATTTAAGGGCGAGTTGTCATTCGTAAAATTTATTTTAAAAACATACGATTCATCGACACTGCAATCGCGTGTTGAGGTAAAATAAATGAATTTTTCGTCGGGTGATGGAACAAAAAAGAAATCATCAAAGGGCGAGTTTATAGGAAATCCAATGTTCTCAGGTTTGCTCCATTGTTTTTTTTCCCAACTCCAAACGGTTTTGTAAATATCATATCCGCCCATGGAATAGTGTCCTTTACTCGCAAAATAAAATGTTGATCCATCGGAATGTAAATACGGAAAATTATCATCGTATGGTGTGTTTATAATATCTCCGACATTTTCGGGTTCACTCCATGTTCCGTCTGCCTTTCGGGTTGATTTGTAAATATCCAGATCGCCTCTCTTTTCATTCCGAATCGTGTAATAAACAATTTCATTTCTTTCGGGGTTGTTTGGCATATACATAGCCGTAAATTTTGCTGTGCTATCGGGGTGATTATTAAATGATGGAGCTTTAAGACTAAATTTACCGTCTAATGCAGGTACTTCATACTGATTTACAAATTTGTTTTTACTTGCCAGTTCTTTGGTTATAATTGTTGGATTTACATAAACCGCAGTTAATGATTTGGCATTGAGAGTTTTGTTGATATAGTTCTGCAGATCATATTCATTGGCCTTCTTTTTCGATGCTTTCTTTTCGAACCAATAATAGTTTTTAAGCGCATCGTCGAATAAATAGGAGTTATGGTAGGCTAATCCCAGGTAAAAATAAACATCATCGGGTACGTCGTTGGTTGCTGCGAGCCGAAGTCTTTTTAATCCTTTTTCAGAATTTTTATCGATAAATAACAGACAAACACCTGTGTAATAGTTGTATGTGGGATCTTTTGGATATTGTTCGTACATCTTTTGAAAGTATCCATAAGCTTTATTAAAGTCTTTATTTTTAAATTCTAAATGGGCTTGCTTTAGTTCATCAAACTCTGTTTTTTTAGGTTCTTGTGCTGAAATAGTAAGAGATAATAGCAATAAAGCTAACACACAAGAGAATTCATTTAAAAAACGCTGAACCATAATCTGATTTGAAAAATTAATTACAAATGTAATATACCTGATCCACAGGTAAAAGAAAAAATCTAATTAGATTATAAAAGGTCTGAACTGCTTGGTTAGTTAATCGTTTGTTTTTTCTTAAAAAATACTGATAATAAGATAGTTATTAGTAATAATCCGAAAATTACTCCTAAAGATAATCCTATTGGAATTTTAATATACCCTGAAATTATCATCTTAAAACCTACAAACGAAAGGATTGCAGCTAACCCATATTTTAAGTAATAAAAATATTGAGTAATGCCAGACAAAGCAAAATATAAGGCTCGCAAACCGAGAATTGCAAAAATATTGGAAGTAAAAATAATAAAGGTGTCATTAGAAATAGCTAAAATTGCAGGTATTGAGTCTAAAGCAAATACCAGATCGGTTAATTCAACTACAATTACTGCTACAAATAACGGAGTGGCTATTAATTTATGGTTTTTGTGTATAAAAAAATGACCACGATACATGATGTTCGTTACAGGAAATATCCGTTTGAAAAGCTTAACAATGGTATTTTTTTCAGGATCAATCTCACTTTTTTCAGGAAAAAGCATTCTAATCCCTGTGAATACTAAAAATATACCGAAAATATAAATTAACCAATGGAATTTATTTAATAGCGCAACTCCTGCAAAAATAAATATAGCTCTCATTAGAATTGCTCCAATAATTCCCCAGAAAAGTACTTTGTGATGATATTTGCGAGGGATATTAAAATACTTGAATAATATTATAAACACAAAAAGATTATCGACACTAAGCGATTTTTCAATTAAATAGCCAGATAAAAATTCAAGAGCCTTGATTTTGCCATAGTAATAATAAATGATTGCATTAAAAATAAGTGCAAGGCTTATCCATACTGCACTCCAAATCAAAGCCTCTCTAATTTCGACTACATGCAATTTTCTGTTAAATATTCCTAAATCGAGCACCAGCATTATGGTTACAAAAAGCAAAAACGCCAACCAACCATATATCGAAACTTCCATTTTATTATTCTTTATTTTGTTTTAAAAGCTAAAAGGAATCTTTGTTAAATTGTACATATGATTCAATCACTTCTTTATCTTATAAGTATGCTAACAAAATTAGATAAATTTTGCTGTGATTGATTTTTTTTAACGATTATTTACTCTTTAGGTTGATCCCAAGATCAAATTCTGTTTGTTTTAACATGGTAAACAATAAGGATAAAAAAAGGGACTGCCTAAAAGACAATCCCTTGAATCCTAAACAAATAATCAAAACTAAATTTTACCTGCTTCTTTTAAAGCTTTTTCAAGCTGATTAACCAGGTCGTCCATTCTTTTTACAACTGCTAAAAATGGTTCTTTGGTGTTTAAGTCAACACCTGCTTTTTTAAGTAGTTCTACAGGATAATCGTTACCTCCTGATTTTAATAATGTTAAATAGCGTTCCTGTGCTTTTGCTGCATCTTGTTTGGTTGCAGCCTGAGTTATTTGTGTAAACAGACTTTGTGATGCAGAAAATGAAACCGCATAATTATAAACATAATAGTAATATCCATAAAAATGATGCACTCGTGGCCAGGCGTAACCAAAGTTTGTTGATCTTTCAAAAATATCACCGTTGTATTTTATATCGATATCGGTATATGCTTTTGCCATAATATCGGCGTTCATAGGCATGTTTTTCTCAACCATGGTATATAAAGCCAGCTCAAATTCGGCAAACTGCGATTGTCGGTAAAAGGTACCAGCAATATTATCTATAGCCTGAACCAAAAGAGCTATTTTTTCATCAGGTGTGGTAGCTTTTTTAATCATATAATCGAGCAGCATGTTTTCGTTAAAAGTTGAAGCAACTTCTGCCACCATCGAAGCATAATCTGAGTAGGTATATGGCTGATATTTGCTGCTTAACATACTATGCATAGAGTGACCAAGTTCGTGAGCCAATGTAAATACATTATCGCGTGTTTCGTTCCAGTTCATTAAAATATATGGATGCACACCATAAATACCCCAGCTGTATGCTCCTGTTTGTTTGCCGGGTTTTTCGTACACATCAATCCATCCGCCCTGTAAAGCTGTTGCAAGCAGTTTATTATATTCATCGCCCATTGGCGTAAGGCAATTTTGAACCACCTTTACAGCTTCTTCCCAAGGATAATTTTTGTTAAAGTCAGAAATTTCATATGATTCGTCTGAATAATAGTATTTCTCGAGTCCTAAAGCTTTTTTACGAAGTTCGCGGTATTTAAGCAATGAACCGGTATTATTGCCAGCTACTTCGGTAAGATTTGAATAAACTGTTTTTGGGATGTTGTTTGATTGTAGAACAGCATCAAGTGATGATTCGTAACCACTTAATTGTGCACTTGCCCAACGCGAATTTCCAATTCCCATCCAAATATCGGCGTATGTGTTTTTGTTTTTAGCATAAACATCTTCGCGAGCTGCAGCAGTTATTCTGCGATCTTCCTGATTTGGATTCGTTGTGTACACCTTTGATGCAGCAGCAGGGCTGGTGATAATCTCTTCTCCATTCGATAAAGTCACTTTATGCCATTCCATATCGGCTTTTGATAGTGAGTTGTAAGTGTTTGATGAAGCAGAAAGTGCTTTGCTGTAATAGGTTACAATCTGTTGTGTTTGCTCATCAAGGATATGCTCCATTTGGCGGTAAAAACTATCGAAATTGTGAGCGTAAACAGCCAATTCTTTATTGTTTTTCATCCATTCATCTATTTTAGCTTTCGGAATGGTTTTTAGTTCAGGCTGAATCCAGGCGGTATTTCTGTTCATATCAATAAAAACAGTCTGTAATTCCTGTAACTTAGTTACATACATTGGATTTTTACCATCCACATCTTCGTTTAACGAAGCATAAACATATAGCTTGCTGGTTATTTGTGATATTTTTTCAGAAAATATCTGGAAATCGAGCATTACCTGTGCGTTTTCACCAAGACGACCTTTAAAATCATTGTATCTTGGGATTTGTGTTTTTACCCATTCGAGATCTGTTTTCCAAGCATCCCAATCAGCATAAATATCGGTTAATCGCCAGTTGTACTTGTAATGATCTTCTTTCGATTCGGTTTTAGTATTTTGCTGAGCAAAGCTACTTGTACTTGCCAGCAATAATAAAAGGATAATAATCTTTTTCATATTTTTTGATTTAATTTCTAATTCTCAAAACTAATGATTTTGACAATTATCCTTGCAAAAAGTTTAATATTAAGTATTTAATTCATTATTAATTGTTTAGATTGATTTATGATGTAATGCAATTCTATATGTATTCTAAAAAATTATGTTTTTTCGTTAAATGTGTAACCTGTTTTTAAGAACTGATGTCAGAGTATTAAAAGAATGTTTAACTAAAACTTATACAACTATGGATTTTGATTTTTTAGTAGGAATTGCATTTTTTGCAACAGTTTATGGAATATTTCACCTTTATATCCGACGTAAAGAACGACTTGCTTTGATTGAGAAAGGTGTTACAGCTAACATTTTTACCAGCGAAGCAAATGTATCGCCAAGTTTAAAATTTGGGCTACTATGTGTTGGCGTGGCTGTTGGATTTTTAATTGGTGGAATTCTTGAAACTACAACAGCTCTTGAAGAAGGTGTTGCTTATCTTTCGATGGTATTTCTTTTTGGTGGACTGGCATTAATTATTTATTATTTTATTGCCAAAAAGCACACACGAAAAGAATAATCAAACTGAAATCTACAAAAAATGGAATAAAGTCATTGACTCTATTCCATTTTTTATATACAAAATACTATTCAGTTTTAAATCTGATCATTTTTTCTATTGCCTTGCTGCAAACCGGACAAAATCCAGCTGCTTCGTTGCTTTTCATACGGCAATCCATCATTGGGCTATAAACGCCTTTACTAACATAACCGCCACCTTCATAAACACCCACAATATCCTTGTTCTCAATTTTTCGGGTAGTAGGAACAGGTGTTCCCGAATCTATAATCGATTTCCATTTAAGATCAAAATTTACAAGTGTTGTTAAATTGGGCGACCAGGGCTCAATGGCGGTATTGTAAAAGTCGTTATACGAGGTTGATGAGTTATAGTATTCATCGCCTAAACCTGCGAAAGAATGTCCAAACTCATGAATAAATACCTTATCTGATAAAAAATGATCGGCAGAAAAAACGGCAAAATGATTATAAACACCTCCACCGCCATATTTAGTTGTGTTTACAATCACACAAATATCATCATAGGGTATATGGCCTGCAATATCCCGAACCGACTTAATATCGGGTGTTGTAAGGTATCGTTCGCTATCGAATGTGTAAAAGCTACTGTTAATAATTGTTTTACGATAAATTTCCTTTCCTGGCACGTCTGTTCCTGATTCTTCCGAAGCAGAGTTTATAATCCAGATATTAAACTTTCCGGCCTGCGTTTTATATGGCTCCTGACTAAAAAGATAATCTACCGTTTTTTTAACATCGTTCTCAAATTTTTCCATCTCTTGCAATGTATATCCTTCTGCTAAAAAGGCGATATCCACATTTTTTGAGGGATCGCCATTATCTATTAGTTTTTTATATGCCCAACCTTCAACTTCGGGATTAATAAAGTAATCTTTTGGATTGATTGCAGTTTCGAAAACCTTGATAAATTCACCTTCCCATGTTCTGCTGTAAATTTTTAGCTTTATGGTATTCTTGGGATATGGAAACGTAATGGTTTGATAATAACTTCTATCAACCTTGGTTGCTTCTTCGGTAGTTTGCCATTCTTCGAAAAGAGTACAAAATCCCTGTGCAAAAATAACTGAATCGGTCTTAGGATCGATCACCTCGAATTTATATTCGCCATAATCAAACCAATCGATTAGGTTTGTTTTTGAACCTCCCCAAAAAGGTTCTTTTTTTATCTGCTCAAGATAGAGTTTCTCACTTTTTGCATTGCCTGCAAAAATGAAATCGACACGCATTCTTTCGTTCGTAAAATTTCGAGAATAATTACTTTGCGAATAAGCTATCTGCGCTAATAAAACGATTAAGATGGTTTGTAAAAGTTTCATATCTGGTGGTTTTGTTTAATAAAATTTATAAAGTAATTTTGATGCCTAATTTACAATTAAATCTCCAAAACAATTTATTAGACTATGAATTCTGAGTTAGGATTAAAAATAAAAGAATGGTTTTTAAGCTATGGCTTTACTGATGAGCATGCCTTCTATGCAAAAACAGCTGTTATAATTCTGTCGGTAATTATTATCTCGTTTATCGCCTTTTTTATAACAAAAACAAGCCTTGTAAACATCATTCATAATTATGCCAAAAAAAGTAAATCTGAGTGGGATGATATTTTACTAAACAAAAAATTATTAAATCGATTATCGCATTTAGTTCCAGCTATTATTATATATGGATATGCAGTGAATGGCTTAGTTGATTTTCCAATCTGGCAAGCCAAAATTCTATCTGCAATTAATATTTACATGATATTTATTGGAATGCTTATTATTAATGCATTCCTCGATGCAGCGCACGAGGTTTATCTAACTCTGCCTGTTGCTAAAGACCGACCCATTAAAGGATATCTTCAAACTGTAAGTATAATTGTTGTTTTTATAGGAAGTATTTTTATTATATCGATTTTAATAGGTAAATCACCCTATAAATTACTTGCCAGCCTTGGTGCTGTGGCTGCAATTCTTTTATTGGTTTTTAAAGATAGTATTCTTGGACTTGTTTCGGGCATTCAGCTGTCTGCGAATCAAATGGTAAAAATAGGCGACTGGATAACGATGCCAAGCCGAAATGCTGATGGTGATGTTCTTGAGATCACTCTTAATACTGTAAAAGTTCAGAATTTTGATAAAACGATTGTAACAATTCCTACTTATGCGCTTATGTCTGAATCATTTCAGAACTGGAAGGGCATGGAGGATGCACGTGGCCGACGAATTGCACGATCAATTTTCATTGATCTTAAAACCATAAAAATTTGTGATGAAAAATTACTCGAACGATTTAAAAATATCAAGCTTATTCGGGATTATATTATCGAGAAGCAGGCTGAAATAGAAGAGCACAACAAAGCATTAGGAGTTGAAAATGATCGGTTAAGCGGACGGAACCTTACCAATATTGGCATTTTCAGAAAGTACTGTGAAATCTACCTTAATAATCATCCAAAATTATACTCACTCGATTCACCATATAGTTTGCTGGTAAGACATTTACAACCTTCAGAAAAAGGAATACCTGTTCAGATTTATGTTTTTTGTAAAGAAACCTCGTTTGTTGAGTTTGAAAAGGTGCAAGCCGATATTTTTGATCATATTCTTGCTGTTATTCCTGAGTTTGATCTTGGTGTATTCCAGAGTCCATCTGGTGACGATTTGCGACGATTAAAGCTTTCAGATATAAACTAGGTTATTATGCGATATTTATTTGTAATCATATTAATGCATTTATTTTTGGGTCTTAATGCTCAAAAAGTATATACTGTTCAATATGATTACCAGGCCGATGTTAAGGTTTTTGTAACAAACTACGACTATCAGGCGGACTTGCTTGTTTATAAAGTTAAATACGACTATCAGGCAAAAGATAACCAGGGATTATGGTATTTCACCGATTATGATTATCAGGCTGATAAAAAGATTTTTTTTACTCAGTATGATTATCAGGCCGAACTAAAAATTTTCTTTGTAGAGTATGATTATCAGGCAAAATGGAAAAATCAGAATAAAATGCATCTTTTATATTAAAAAGATAGTATAAGGTTAAAGATAAAAGATAGAACAAGTTTATTCCATGGCATCAGAATCGCAAAATAAAAAAGATACAACAAAATCAGGTAAACATGATTCTGTTGATGTCACAAAATCTGATGATAGCAGTCATTCAGTTCCTTTCGAAGATCTGAGCACTCTTGAACGCGTTGAAGATTTAAAAGCTTTTCAGTTTAGTATTTCGAAACAATACACCGATTTAGAAACCAAACGTAAAGAGCTCGAATTACAGCAAAAGAAGCTCGAAGAATCGAGTGAAAAGTTCCGTGGCCGAACGATTGAGCTTTTTGGTAAAATGGTTGATCTTAAAAAGGCCAAAAAGATAATTAGTCAGCAAAACGAACAACTCGAAAAACAGCAATACGAGATAACTATTCAGCAGATACAACTCGAAAGTACCAACCAGAAATTCAGAGAACGAACCATTGAGTTGTTTGGTAAAATGGTTGATCTTAAAAAAGCAAAAAAAACAATTAGCCTGCAAAACGATGAGTTGGAACAGCAACGAAAAAAACTGCACGAGCTGAATGCCAGTAAAGACAAGTTTTTTTCGATTATAGCACACGATTTGCGCAATCCTATTGCAGGATTTTTAAATCTTACCGATATTCTGTCTGAAAATTTTTCTTCTTTCTCCGAAAAGGAAAGCAAGGAGTTTATTGATTTAATGAATCATGCATCGAAACAATTATATAACTTGCTTGAGAATTTATTGCAATGGTCACGATCACAAACCGGAAGTATTCCCTATGAGCCTAAAATAGTAGCTTTAAAACCTGTGGTTGAGAACACCATCGATTTGTTAATGATGAATATTGAGAATAAAAAACTAAAGGTTTCTATTGAGGTTAATGATCAATGCCGGGTTTTTGCCGATGAAAATATGATTACTACGGTTATCAGAAACTTACTGAGCAACTCAATCAAATTTTCGAATATAAATGGATTAATAAAAATTAAGGCAGATTGCATTAATGAGCAGGTTACGGTTTCGATAATTGATAATGGCGTGGGAATGAAAAAAGATGACCAGGAAAAGCTTTTCCGTATCGATAAACATCACACAACACAAGGTACCTCAAACGAAACAGGAACAGGTCTGGGTCTAATTCTCTGCAAAGAGTTTGTTGAACGTAATGGTGGCAAGATTTGGGTCGAAAGCGACTTGAATAAAGGTTCTATGTTTAGTTTTACGCTGCCAGTTTCCCCATCTACAGAATTATAATCGTTGCTTTACAGCCTCATACATTAATACTCCGGCAGCCACAGAAACATTTAACGATTCAATTTCGCCAAGTATAGGTATTTTCACCAGTTTATCACTTATTCTCAAATATTCAACCTCTACACCTTGGTCTTCAGAACCTACTAATATTGCTGTTGGAACAGAAAAATCGGTTTCGTAATAATAATCTGCTGCTTTTTCGGTTGCAGCAATAACTTGCAGTCCGCTCGATTTTAAAAACTTTATTGTTTGTAATAAGTTTTGAACTCTGCAAACTGGTATTTTGTGCAGTGCTCCGGCTGATGTTTTTACCGCATCACCAGATATTCGTGCTGAGCCTTTTTCTGGGATTATAATTGCATCAACACCTGCGCACTCAGCGGTTCGGGTAATGGCTCCAAAATTTCGAACATCGGTAACTTTATCCAATATTACTACAAATGGCGTTTTTCCTGCTTCGAACAGCGAGGGAATTATTTGTTCAATATTCTGAAACTCAATAGGAGAAATGAAGGCTACCACGCCCTGGTGATTCTTTGGTGTAATTCGGCTAATTCTTTCGTTCGGTACTAATTGATAAGGAATTTGTAGTTCGTTTATCAATGCCATTAGCTCATGACTAAGCTCACCGGTCAATCCTCTGCGAATAACTAATTTATCAATTAGCTTATCAGCTTTTATTGCTTCGATAACTGCACGAATGCCGAAAATAAAATCTTTTTCTTCTTTCATCTTTTTTATGGTTGAAAATAATATACTTCACCGCTATTCCACATTTTTACATTCTCGTCCCAACCTGTAATTTTTTGTTTTGTACGGTTTAAAACAAAATGGTTGGTTGTAAATGTATGTTCTATTTTCTCAAAGTTAAAAATAATAGATGGTCCCATATCACTGGGACTATAAATCCATCGTTCTTCTTTTGCCGATTTGTACAAATAATCAGGTGCTCCGTAAACAATGTAAATCATTCCCCTGTCTGTTTGCCAGCCTGGTTTATAGGATGTAAAAAAGTGGTTGGCATACATTACTCGTGAATAAAAAACTTTAATCAGCTCGCGCGACCGGTTTGCATTTTTTGCTTTCGATAACCAAAAATTATCTACCATTAGTTTGGTTACTCTTCCGTTGGTCGAATCATTAGTACAATTGCCAATATCAGTAATGTAAACCAAGGGTTCAATTAACTGGCAAGGGGTAGTGACTTTTGGAAAACTGCTTCCGTAATTTTGGAGTAAAAATCCAATTTCATTAAACTTAGAAGGATTAAAAACATAATTCCCTTCGCAGCTAAAATCCTCATAATTAATTGAATCTGTATAACAAATAAATGTAGTATCCGGAATTGCTAAAGTATCTAAAATGGTCCTCTGATCGTTGGGTGGGAGCGGAGTGGTAAAATCATTTTTGTAAAATGATACAAAGAGCGAATCATACTTCTGATTGTAGTGCTTTATTCTGAATGGCATATTTGCATTTATAAAAGGAGCAAAAAAGATTTCCTCTGTCACAGGATTGGTAATTATAAAATCCTGCTGATTTAACTTTTCTGTTCTGCTTATTGATTTAAAAAGAGTTCTGCTTGTATTTCTGTTCAGATCCGAAATTTCTAATTCTATAAAATAGTTCTTTTGACTTTTGGCTGGTACAGGAATTTCGAAGATAAAATATTCAGATGGTTGTTTCTCAAGATTCTGAAAAACATATCCTGAGTCAACAAACTGTTGGTTATCATTAATTTCGTACAACAAGTAATTTATGTTGATGGTTGCTTGTAGTTTATTTTCTTTATTTGCCTGATTATATAACAATTCTTGCTGTCGGATTCGAATGTAAACTACCGATGAATCATCATTTTTACTATAACTCTGTACCTCGGGAAATAAGGATATATAATTTGGATCATAGAGTGAATCAAAACTTCGTGGTTTCGATGTTTTTTTTGATGAGGAGCAGGAAATTAATATAGCTATTACTATAAAAACAGCAATAGTGCTTAATTTGAGTAAATTCTTTTTGATATAATCTGCGCTAACCCGCCTGCTGGACGGGCAGGTCATAATAATCTGCGTCATCTGCTATCTATTTATACAAATCTATGAAAATGAGAATAATGAAATACCCAAAATTCTATTTTTCTTTCTCTCTCATTATCTTTTCCAACTCGTCGTGCAATTGCTCCCAGATTTTCATTTCATTTTCGAGTTGTTGTTTTAGTAAATCATAATCTTTAAACAAACTTGGTTTCTGTGCAATAATAATTGGATCAGATAATTGATGTCCCATTTTTTCAAGGTCTATTTCGAGCTGACTTATTTTAAGCTCCGAGTTTTTGATTGTATTCTCAACTTTCCTGATTTGTTTATCAAATTCTTTTTTCTCGATATAAGCTAATTTATTATCTGATTCTTTCTTCTCTTTACCCGATGATTGCTGCGCTTTGCGTTCAAGCTCTTTTAGGTTTTCGAGTTTGCGTTTTTGTAGAAAATCAAAAATTCCACCCAGATGCTCTTTTACATTTTGATTTCTAAATTCATAGATCTTATCAACTAAGCCATCCAAAAATTCACGATCGTGCGAAACTAAAATGAGTGTTCCTTTAAAATCGAGCAATGCATTTTTCAAAATATCTTTCGATCGCATATCGAGGTGATTAGTAGGCTCATCGAGCACAAGCAAGTTATATGGTTGTAACAGAAGTTTTGCCATAGCAAGCCTCGACCTTTCGCCACCCGAAAGCACTTTTATCTTTTTATCAATATCATCACCACTAAATAAAAAAGCACCCAGAATATCACGAATTTTTGTTCTTACATCTCCAATAGCAATGTCGTCAATGGTTTGGAATACGGTTTTGTTTTCGTTCATTATTTCGTCTTGGTTTTGAGCAAAATAACCAATCGAAACATTATGTCCAACTTTCAGTGTACCAGTATGCTCAAGATTTTCGACAATTATTTTTGAGAGAGTAGTTTTCCCTTCTCCATTTCTACCAACAAAAGCAACCTTTTCTCCACGATGAATGGTTAAATCCACATCTTTAAAAACAGTAAGCGAGCCATAGTTTTTGGTTAATCCTCGAGCTGTAATAACCACATCACCTGATCGTGGGGCAGGAGGGAATTTTATGTTCATCGAAGCCAGATCTTCCTCATCCACCTCAATGCGGTCGATTTTATCGAGTTGTTTTATTCGCGATTGAACTTGAACAGCTTTGGTAGCTTTATACCTGAACCGTTCGATAAACTCTTCTGTTTCCTCAATCATTTTTTGCTGATTGCGGTAAGCCGACATTTGTTGCTCGCGTCGCTCTTTGCGCAAAACAACATATTTTGAGTAAGGTACATTATAATCGTACGCTTTACCCAGCGAAAGTTCTACTGTTCGTTTTGTAACATTATCAAGGAAAGTTCGGTCGTGAGAGATAAGTACAACTGCTCCCGGGTAATTAACTAAAAAATCTTCGAACCATTGTATCGCTTCAATGTCAAGGTGATTTGTTGGCTCATCGAGTAAAAGTACATCTGGCTTTTGCAGAATTATTTTTGCTAATTCAATTCGCATGCGCCATCCACCACTGAACTCAGCTGTTTGTCTTGTAAAATCTTTTGTCTGAAAACCCAAACCAAGCAGGGTTTGTTCAATATCGGCATCAATGGCTCCACCACCCATCATCTGATAGCGATCTGATGCTTCGGTTAAATCATGTATAAGATTAAGATATTCCGGTGATTCGTAATCGGTGCGATCTGTAAGCTGGGTATTAATTTCTTTTATCTTTTTATCAAGTGCAAGTACTTCTGAAAATGCTTCACGAGCTTCATCAAAAACCGATTTATTATCAGTACAAATCATATGCTGAGGTAAATATCCAATTCTAATTCGCTCTGGAATGGTTACCCTGCCTTTGGTAGGTGTTTGTAATCGCATAAAAATTTTCAGCAAGGTTGATTTTCCCGATCCGTTCTTTCCAACCAATCCAATGCGATCTTTAGGATTAACCATAAAGGATACATCATTAAATAACTGGAATCCCCCAAACTCAACAGTAAGCTGATCAACAGAAATCATAAAAATCTAAATTTAATTCGCAAAGATAAGATTATAAATCTCTTGATTAGATACTATGAAAATGTTTTTTACTAGTCCAAAATCATTGGTGTCATATTAAAGTTTTTGTTAACCTTTTAAATTGATCAATATTAAGTCTTTTATAAGATTCCGCCACTATGTGGCTTCAATTTTAATTATTAATTAATCCTACAAAGATTTTACTGCTACGCAGTAATTATCCTAGCAACGTAGTTGCTATATCTTTGTAGATAAATACATTATGAGGTTCTTAAAGCAACATAGTTGCGAAATCTTTATTTGTTTCAATTTTTACCGGACATTAGTGATCTATAATAAAAAACCTGACAATATTCTATGATATTGCCAGGCTCAAATTAAAATTCTATTTTTAATGGTTATGACTACTATGATCTGTTTCAATGCCTTTATGGATAGCTTCTAATGTATGCACATAATCTACATATGCTTTAACATATTGACGTCCTTTTTCTAATGATTCATCCTTTACTTTACCTAATTCAATAACGTTTTTGTATTTTTCTTGAATAACTTTATTAATATGAGCGTTTAGTTTGCTAAGTAAATCATCAATATTTTGGTCATTCAGTGCCCCATCAGCCATTTTTACTATTGGTGCTGTGGTTCCGGCGGCTTTTAAACCAGTAAATGGGGCACCCTCACCTTCACGATGCAATCGTACTAATGTTTCAAAAAAATGCTTTTCAATGATTTGATAAATCTCCTTATCTCCCGATTTTAATGAGTACGTTTTATTAAATAAATTCTTTATTTCGTTTTCGTATTTGGGCTCAACCCACTTTAGAACCAGATTTACATTATTTGTTTTTAAAGCATTAATTGCATCCAAAATAACAGGACCATCGTAAGAGTCACAATGAGCAAATACCTCTTTTTGTACACCCAGAACTGATAAAAAGGTAAGCAGAATCAATACTGCAAATTTGTGTTTGAATAACATTGTTTTCATTTTCTTTAAGTTTTTAAGGTTAATACTAGTGTTTTATTGTTTAATCATTGTCAAAATCATTTTAAACTTTTCGATCGCTTTTAATGCATGCACAATATTTGCTGGCATTATAATACTTTGACCTGCAACCAAATGATAAGGTATTTTATTAATTATAATTTCGGCTTTCCCATCAATTACCTGAACAAGCGCATCAAAAGGTGCTACATGCTCACTAAGTTCCTCGCCCTTATCAAAAGCAAATAATGATACATTTCCGGTAGGAAGTTTTATAATCGTTTTACTTACAATAGATGATTTTGCATACTCGATTATCGATGCAAATTCGAAAACTTCTGATTTGTTAATATCGTTCTTTTCCATAATTTTATTGTTTTATAAATTCTATAATACAAATATAAGGTAATACGGTAACGAAATACTGTAATAAATATTACAATCTACTAATTTTTATCAAATGAAAGTAAATCTGGAAAATTGTAAGTTATTTAAAGGTCTGAATGTTAATGAAATAAATCTATTATTGAGAAAGGTAGAATTTAAAGAAAAATCCTTTCGAAAAGGGGAAATAATTTTTTACGAGGAAGATAAATGTCAGAAATTGTTTATTTTATTAAATGGAGTTGTTCATGGAGAGATATTAAATTCAACAGGAAAAACAATAAAAATGGCATCAATGCAATCTCTCGATGTTTTAGCTCCTGCTTTTTTGTTCAGTAAGCATAATAAGTGTCCGGTAACAATGATTGCTTCTACTGATGCAACTCTTATTTCAATATCGAAGGAAAATGTTATCTTATTGATTAAAAGTAATGAAATAGTGCTCAGAAACTTTATTGAACTTATTTCTGATATTGCACAGTTTTTATCTGATAAAATTAAGTTTCTTAGTTTTCAGACAATTAAAGGGAAATTTGCAAAATACCTATTTGATTTATCTCAAAAAGCAAAAACAGAAAAAGTAAACTTAAAAAAATCACAGCAAGAACTGTCGGAATTATTTGGTGTTACAAGACCGGCTCTAGCTAAGGCTATTGGCGAATTAGTTAAAGAAAGATTAATAGCTGCAAATGACAAAGAAATAACGATCCTTAATTCTGTTGAATTGAAGAAGTTGCTCAGATAATTATTTGTTAAATAAGCCAAATTAACTTTTATATTTGTACCAAATTCGAACTAAATGGGAAGAGATAGACGAAAACTGCCTGTAATTGAAAACTTAGAAATTACAAACGTTGCTGCTGAAGGAAAAGCGATAGCCAAACTGGATAATAAAGTAATATTTGTAACGCAGGTTGTACCTGGCGATATTGTTGATGTGCAGGTAATCCGTAAACGTAAAAGTTTTATGGAAGCTGTTCCTATTGCATTTAAGAAGTATTCAGATGTTCGCGAAAAACCATTCTGTGAACATTTTGAGATTTGTGGTGGTTGCAAATGGCAAAACCTGCCTTACAGCGAACAATTAAAGTATAAACACCAGCAGGTTGTGGACAATTTACAACGAATTGCTAAAGTAGAATTACCTGAAATTGATTATATACTTCCATCAGAAAAAACTACATTTTATAGAAATAAACTCGAGTTTACTTTCTCAAATAATCGCTGGCTTACAAAAGAAGAAATTACCAGCGAAGGAAAACTCGAAAGAAACAACGCTCTTGGATTTCATGTTCCAAAAATTTGGGATAAAATCGTTCAGATCGATAAATGCTGGTTGCAACCCGACCCATCGAATGCTATTCGGAATGAGGTTAAAAAATTTGCTGACCAGAACCACTTAAGCTATTTTGATCTTCGCAAACAAGAGGGTTTTATGCGCACACTGATTATCCGTACTTCGTCAACTGGCGAGCTGATGGTGATCGTAGTGTTTTTTTATGAAGATGAAGAATTGCGGATAAAACTACTGACTCATTTAAAAAATCAGTTTCCCGAAATATCATCACTGATGTATATTATCAATGCAAAATCGAATGATTCGATTACCGATCAGGAAGTAATATTATTCAGCGGGATTGATCATATTTTTGAACAGATGGAAGATCTGAAATTTAAAATAGGACCAAAATCGTTCTATCAAACCAACTCTGAGCAAGCTTACAATTTGTACAAGATAGCTCGTGAATTTGCCGGATTAACCGGTAATGAAGTTGTTTATGATTTATATACTGGTACTGGTACAATTGCAAATTTTATTGCTAAAAAAGCGAAGAAAGTAATTGGTATCGAATATGTTCCCGAAGCGATTGAAGATGCTAAGGTAAATTCAGAAATTAATCAGATTAGCAATACCTCGTTTTTTGCAGGAGATTTAAAAGATGTACTAAATGAATCCTTCATTAAGGAACATGGTAAACCCGATGTAATAATTACTGATCCGCCAAGAGCTGGAATGCATGCTGATGTGGGGGGGTCTATTTTACAGGCAAATCCTGAAAAAATAGTTTATGTTAGCTGCAATCCTGCAACACAGGCTCGCGATATTCAGTTATTGGATAAATCGTATAAAGTTACCAAAGTTCAACCTGTAGATATGTTTCCTCATACTTATCATGTTGAAAACATTGTTCTTCTTGAAAAAAGATAAGATATTTGCTGTATGCAAAACGTTATTTAACTAATCGTCAGCTATTCCGTTTGATTATTCGATAATAATCGTTATATTCGCTAATAAACTTAACCTTAATAAAATTTTTGGGTTATTGGTAAATTGTTTCTATGACAGAGCAGGATAAGAATAAAGCAAAACTAAATAGTACACATCTTGTAAATTTGCTTGTTGGAAACCGCAATGAATTTAGCTTAGAACATCGATTTTTTAATTCGGTAAGTTTTTTTTCTGCCTTAGCTGCTATTTTTGCTACAGTAACGAATATTTCATTAGGTTTAAATCTAGTTTTAACTTTGATTACTTTTTCGGCAGGTGTAATAATGTCTGTTTTTTATTATATATCACGGATTCATAAAAACTACAAAATTCTGTTGCCCTTTTTTATTGTTTTTGCTTTGGGTGGTTTGTCGGCTGTATATTTCTTTAATTCAGGTTCTGAAGGCCCAGTGGTTTTTATTTATTTAGTAGCAATGGTGTTTTTTGTTATTATTACCGAAGGGAAGACCAGGGCATTTGTAATTTTTGCGTTTATTATTGATATTTTATTAATTCTGTACCTCGAAGGAGAATTTCCACAATGGATAACTCATTACGAGAACAATAGTATTAAGTTCTACGATATAGCCATTACATTTATCTTTTCATTCGTATTAATCTATTTTGTTGTTGCAGTACTGGTTCGAAGCTATCGCGATGAAAGAACAATTGCAAACAGGCAAAATGATGAAATATCATTTCAGAAAAAGCAAATTACCGATAGTATTACATACGCCAGTACTATTCAGGAAGCTTTACTGCCCGACACGAATTACATAAAAAAAATAGTCCCCGACCATTTTGTATTTTATAAACCAAAAGATATTGTAAGTGGTGATTTTTATTGGGTAAAAAAAGTAAATAACTATACCGTAATTGTTGTTGCTGATTGTACAGGACATGGAGTGCCGGGAGCGTTTATGAGTATGCTTGGCATATCTCTCATTAATGAAATAGCCAATCGCAAGGAAATCAAAAAGGCAAATCAATTACTTGAAGTATTAAGATATGAGATAAAAAGACAGCTAAGTCATTCATCTACAGATTATTCGTTGAACATTGGGATGGATATAGCAATTTGCGTTATTGAACCGGATAAAAAAGTTATGCAGTATGCCGGAGCCAATAGTCCGTTGTACCTTTTTAGAGATGATAAAGTAGTTGAATATAGGGCAACGCGCAATCCAATTGGAATATCACCAATTGAAATACCTTTTCAGAATTACGAGATCGAATTGCAGCCTGGTGATACGTTTTATATGTTTTCTGATGGATATATCGATCAATTTGGTGGAGATAGCGGAAAGAAATTCAGATCGCGCCGGTTTCGCCATATGCTGCTGGGATTATATAATAAGCCCATGGCAGAACAATTAAAAATGGTCGATTATAACCTAAAACAATGGTTAGGAAAAAAGTACGACCAAGTGGATGATATTCTGGTGTTTGGGTTTAGAGTTAACTAAATAAAAGAGGCTGTACCAATGCCTCTTTTATTTGTCTACACTTCGACGAGCTCAGTGTGACATCTTGATTGTTGTCATTTTGTCCCGAAAACTTTCGGGAGTCGAAAAACAGACAACAATCCTGCTTTTGATACAGCCTCTTTTTAAATGTAACTAATTCTTAAACCTTCTCCGGAATTTTTTCTTCGGGGTGTTCATTTTTAAAATCGACCCAGTATTGTTTAATGGTTGATCTTACTTCTTTTCGTAATAATAAAATACCAATAAGGTTTGGTATTGCCATAAATACCACGGTTAATAAAGAAAGGTTCCAAATAATTGTAGTGTCGGTGAATGAAGCAAAGAAAAAGGCAACAACAAACAACACTCTGTAAATGATAACATATTTAGCTCCAAATAAAAAAGTTACTGATCTGTCGCCATAATACGACCATGATATGGCCGTTGAGAATGCAAACAACATAATACCAATTGCAACTATATATTTTCCCCATTGTCCGAAAAAGCTTCGGGTAAATGCATTGGTTGTTAGTTGGGCGCTGTGAACAAGCGATTCGCCTTCAATTTTAACGGAACTTGGCAAGCCAATTATTTTACCTGAATTAACTTTAATTGATCCTGTAAATAAGTCGTTTTTGGTTGAGATTTTTATGTTCTCAGCAATTGATCTGGCGTGGATCATTGTCACAGGTTCTGCAATAACTCCATTTTTAATTTGTAAGTCACCGCTGTATAAAGCCAATTTTTCGACTCCATTAAGATGTTCTCTAATCTGATCAATATGAATTGAATTTGATTGGGTGTATTGATTTGTAAGTATTTCAATATCCGTTACCTGAAACTTATTATTTATTTTTTCATTCCATACTCCTGATGATAACAAAACTAATCCGGTTAATGTACAAATGATAATGGTGTCGATAAATGGCTCGAGTATAGAAACCATACCTTCTGAAACAGGCTCGTGTGCACGTGCAGCAGAGTGAGCGATAGGAGCGGAGCCCTGACCAGCTTCGTTCGAGAATAATCCACGATTAACACCCTGATTAAAAGCAAAAGCAAAGCTAGCTCCAATAAAGCCTCCTACTGCCGATGTTCCGGAAAAAATATTTTCGAAAATAGAAAAGAAGGATGGGATAATATTTTCATAATTAAAGATTATAACTGCAATGGCACCAATTAAATAAATAACAGCCATTCCCGGAACAAGTTTCTCGGTAACTTTGGCAATACGTTTAATACCGCCAATAATTATTAAAGCTAATAACACCGATAAAACAGCTCCTGTAATGATATGTTTTATGCCGAAAGTAGCAAACATTGAATCTGAAATACTCACTACCTGTGGTAAACTACCCGATCCAAAAGATGAAAGGATGGTGGCTGCAGCAAAAAATATTCCCAGCCATTTACCTGTTTGTATAACCTTATTATTTTTCAGTGTAATATTTAATCGTTTTTTCATGTAGTACATGGGACCACCCGAAACCATTCCTTTTTCATCAAAATCGCGGTATTTGTGAGATAATGTTACTTCGACAAACTTAGTACACATCCCCAAAAATGCAGTTAATAACATCCAGAATAAGGCTGCGGGGCCGCCTAAATGAATTGCAAGTGCAACACCAGCAATGTTTCCAGTTCCAACAGTACCCGATAAAGCTGTTGCCAATGCCTGAAAATGCGATGTGTCGCCCTTGTCGCTTTTTTTATCAAATTTTCCTTTAACAATTTTTATAGCGTGATTAAAGTATCTGATTTGTGGAA
>JAVEZW010000034.1:0-21115 GCA_034002805.1 Bacteroidales bacterium
GGATATTATACCGAAACAATTACATCTGAACAACTTGGCAGCCAGCAAGGAATATTTTATATTAATATTAAAATCGGTGATGAAAATATTTCAAAAACAATTATTCGTAGCGGAGAATAGAAAAAACTGATCATTAAACTGAATTTGGAGAGCCGGATAAATCCGGCTTTTCAAGTTGTAATGATAATTACCAAATTATCGATTTAGTAAAACTTAAGGCTATGAGATCAACAAGAAAAGATGATCCTGTTGAGGTATTCGAAGGAACTGCCTGGCAGGTAGCAATGGTAAAGAGCTTACTTGAAAATGCAGAAATTAAACCATTTGTGAAAGATGAAATACTGGGAACATTAAATCCTTGGTGGACATCACCAGGAGGAGCTGGTCCAATTGCTGTTTTCGTTTCAGCAACTGATTATGAAAAGGCAAGACTGATTGTTATTGAGTATGAAAGAAATCTCAACGAAAATTATAACACCAAAAATTAATTTATAAATTTGTAATTATCTGAATATAATTAAACCATAAAGATATGCTTTGGAAAGGAAGACGCGGAAGCGGAAATGTTGAAGATCGTCGTGGAATGTCGGCAAAAAATGTGACAATCGGTGGAGGATTGGCCGGAATTGTGATCGCAGTAATTGTGATGTTTTTAGGTGGTGATCCAACTGAAGTTTTGCAGCAATTTCAGAACGGACAAGAGCAAACCTCTGTACCTTACGAATCCAACACCGCAGAAGATGAAATGGCTCAATTTGTTTCTGTTGTGTTAGCCGATACCGAGGAAATATGGACCAAGATTTTTGAACAAAACGGATATATTTACCGAAAACCTACACTGGTTCTGTTTCGCGATCAGGTCGAATCGGCATGCGGATATGCAAGCTCCTCGAGCGGACCTTTTTATTGCTCTGCAGACGAAAAAATCTATATCGATTTAAGCTTTTGCGATTTGCTCGAATCTCGCTTTGGTGTTTATGGTGATTTTGCTGTAGCTTATGTTATTGCACACGAAGTAGGACATCATGTTCAGCAGCTTTTAGGAATATTGCCACAGGTTCATGAACAGCGTCAGCAACTGAGCGAATCAAAAGCTAATGCGTTAACTGTAAGACTTGAGTTACAAGCAGATTTTTTTGCTGGCCTTTGGGCTCATTATGCACAGAATATGCTTAATGTTTTGGAACAAGGCGATCTGGAAGAAGCATTAAATGCTGCAGGTGCCGTTGGTGATGATGCTATTCAGCTTAAAACCAGAGGAAGAGTTGTTCCTGATGATTTTACTCACGGTTCTTCAGAACAGCGGATGAGTTGGTTCAGAAAAGGCTATTCTACAGGTGATATATCCCAAGGTGATACTTTTAGTGGATCAATTTAATCGAAAAAGCAATTACTGAACACAAAAACTGCAAAATCCGCTGATTACTAGCGGATTTTGCAGTTTTTACAAATTAAGTCCTTTTATATCTTTATATAAATCAACAGCATACAAATCTGTCATGCCAGAGACAAAATCTACGACGGCCATTGTTTTTTTATAAAAACATGCGTCTTCGACATTAAATTGTGATGGTATAATTGAAAGTATTTTTTTCGAATATTTATTATCTGGAGAATTAATGGCAGAAATAAATTCGTCTAATAAGGTTCCAAGTATATTAAATCCTGATAATTCAATTTTTACAACCGAAGGATGATTGTAAATTTCTTTAATTGCCAGCTTTTTGCATTTTTCGAATGCAACACGGCTTATCCCGCTTAGTCCATTTACAAGGCTTTTGTCGTAATTTCCGTTTAAAATTTTATCGTGATTATTTAAAAACACAGCTGCCGTTTCTCTTACAAGCTTATTTATAACCGAAGCTCTTAAATAAGCCACCTGTTCATTTAAATCAGTAACTTCGGAAAAGATAAGATCCTTTTGATCGTAAAACAGTGCATCCTCTGATTTACTGAAGAACCCGAGCAGCAAATCAAATGTTTTTTTGGAATCAAGAATTTTGAGTTTATGAGCATCTTCAATATCCATAATCTCGTAACAAATGTCGTCGGCAGCCTCAACTAGAAATACTAATGGATGACGTACATAGCTTGCGGGAT
The DNA here is from genome assembly GCA_034002805.1 of Bacteroidales bacterium. GTDB lineage: Bacteria > Bacteroidota > Bacteroidia > Bacteroidales > UBA12077 > UBA12077. Next base: position 2,101 of record JAVEZW010000034.1, read on the forward strand.
GTTCGCTTGTTTTTAACAAACCCAATTCACTGGCAATAAGATCAAAGGTTTCTTTTTCGGACTGAAAAAAACCATACTTCTTTTTCCCTTTTTGCATTGCGTCTGAGCCATGTGGATATTTAACAAGTGCAGCGAGAGTTGTATATGTTAGTGCAAATCCGCCTTTTCGCCTACCATTAAACTGATTTGTTAGTAACCGTAAAGCATTGGCATTTCCCTCAAAATTTATAAGATCAAGCCATTCATTTTCTGATACTTGATGTTTTATTGCCTGTCCGTTGCCCGATAAAAAGAAGCTGGAAATAGCCTCTTCGCCCGCATGCCCAAAGGGAGGATTACCTAAATCGTGAGCTAAACATGCTGCCGAAACAATAGATCCAAGCTCATCGAAGATTTCTTTATTTTTAATTTCTGGCCTTTTCTTCAGCTCCAAAGCAACCAGGTTTGCAATGGATCGGCCAACACTGGCAACCTCGAGGCTGTGCGTAAGGCGATTATGAACAAATATGCTTCCGGGCAATGGAAAAACCTGTGTTTTGTTTTGTAATCTACGAAAGGGTGATGAAAATATTATACGGTCATAATCGCGTTGAAACTGCGATCTTATTTCATCAGGTTTTGTTATTTCTGTTTTTTCTTGCCCTAATCGTTTGGCAGAGATTAGTTTATCCCAATGCATCATTTCAAAATATTTTAAGGTTGCTCAAAGATAACTCAATTTTGATCTTTTAAAACGAATATCCCAATTGCAGATTGAAATTATCGGCCCAATCGCCATATACTTTCAGTGTTGCGCCGATTTTAACATGCCGGGTAATTAAATAGCTTAAGGTATAGCGCTGATAAAAGCTTTTAATTTTATAAGGAGCATAGATATATGTTCCCCAGTGCTGAGAAAAGTCAAAACGGCCGAATAATAAATGATGTCCAATTAAAAAAGATATTTGCTGATGATCCATATCCAAATCTCTTCTGTCAATTTTTTCTTTTGCAGCACCATCGTTTATATATTCAAACCCAGCACTTAGTCCGTTTAATTTTGATATTGTTCTACCTGCTAATCCGTAAAAGCCAATAATTAGCTTTGTTTCTTCAGGGCTAACGCTATCTTTCTCAACCGTTTTAATGGTTCCAAACACATTTGTTTCGTAAAACCAATGTGTTTGATGCTTTTGCTTTGTTCTCTGAGGAAAATAAAATCGATCTTTATAAGTATAATTAATTCCTACTCCGAATGTTGGGAAATTCATTCCATAATTCGGTGATTTTCGACCTCCGTTTGAGATGTGATTATATTTTGCGTATGCTAAAATCTGTATGTTTTCATTTAATTTGTAATACATATTCAAGTCTACATCAACCATAAATGCCAGATTGGTTGAAAAGAAAAGGTTTTCGGGATTTGTTTGCTCGTTATAAATTTTATCGAGAAATGTTATCCCTGCTCCCATCCTCATAGATAGAAAAAAAGACTTTGATCGAAACAAAAAAGGTTCTGCAAATCCAATTAAACTATACGAGTTGCCAACAACTTGCGGATTATCAAAATCAATAAATAAAAACGAAAAGCCTGCTTTCGAATAACAATCGCATTGCTGATAGTTTATGTCCTTAATTCGCAACCACGATAACTCGGCTTCAAATCCAAAAGGATTTGTATGGCTTAAGTGTTCAATTTTACTTGAATGTGGTAATATAAATCCGATTTGAGGCTTTATGGCAATATTTACTGGATTCTTAAGCGAATCCTGACCTTTTAAAAAAGTTGTTAAAAGAAACAAAAGTATTAATAATACAACAAAACGCTTTTTCATGATAACTAGCTATTTACTATAAAAAGCCCCTGCAATTTATACTTAATTCAATAAAAACAAAAGATAAACATTTTATGTCGAGATTTATTAAACAAATCTCAATGCTCGTTTTTGTTTAACGTTTTGTGCAAAACCTTTTACCAGTTAAAACAAAATCTGCACTCTTAAACAATTTTTAAAAATCTATTTAAATCATTCTATTTTATTGATCCCTTGATAGTTTATTAACAATTCAGAAAACAGTTTTCAATGGTTAATTTAATAAAAAGATCACAAACCTATAAGCCGTAAGTTTTTTTGTTTCAGAATTTTTACTTTATTTGCGGGTTGTTTTTTTGATAAAGGAGTTTAAGGAATTCATGGAATTCGAAAAAAAATTAAAGACTAAAACCATTCTTGCTGTAGCAACTGTTTTGCTAATTTTGTGCTCAGTGTACTTTTACCTCGGAATACAAAATCAAAGACAATACCGCGATTGGCAAATACAGAAGGATAATGAAATAGTATCCTTAGAGATTAAAAACCTCATTTATAATACCAATTCGTTATACCGAGAAAAGATCAAGTTTTTTGTTAATAATCCTGAAATCAGGAAAGAATTTGCCACTACCAATGTTGACGAGCTTTACAGAAAAGCATTACCACTATATTCTATATTAAAATCTGAAAATCCATTTCATTTTATCATTAATTTTTATGGACCAGACAATCTATCGGTTTTACTTCTTGATATCGGCCCGAATGCTTCTGTAGAAACTGCTCCACCAAGCTCATTTGTTGCAAAGGTTAATGCTACAAGCGAACCTGCTTCTGGATTTGAATATTTAAATTCTCAATTGTATTATAAAATAGTTGAACCCCTGTTTTATGATGGCAAATACCTTGGGTGCATTGAGTTTGGATTACGTGAAAACGAAGTAGTCGAAAGTATTGCTAAAAAATTTAACGTTCAAATCGCTTCTGTGTTTGATAAAAAAACCGTGTCTTCGTTTTTTCTTGAAAATTCAACCAATCAAAATACAAATAAAGATTTAATAATACACACACTTAATAACAATCCTGTTTTATCTAAAATAACTATACAGAACCAAAAACTTACAAATGAACGATTTAAGTTTAATGATAGGTACTATTTTACCAGTTTAGTTCAGGTTCAAAACCAGTTTCGTTCCCAAGGGTTTATTGGGATTGTTTTTACCATGGATATTACCCAACTTGAAAACCAGTTTCAGGTTACTATCTATAGGTCGCTACTTATAATTATTCTGATTTTAATTGCTGTCTCTTTAATTTTGCATTTTTCGTTTAATATTATTTTACATAAGCTGTTTAATCTGCAGGATAACTTGGATAAGCGACTGGAAGAAAAATCAAAAGAAATAATAAAAACAAACGCAGAGCTTAATCAGATTTTTAATACTACAGGTAATAGCATGAGGTTAATTGATACCTATTTCAATATACTTCGTGTTAACCGTACCTTCACCATGATGTCTGGAATAAGTAAGGAAAATGCGGAAGGTAAAAAGTGCTATGAGGTTTTTCCTGGTCCATATTGCCATACAGCCGAATGCCCTCTTGTAAGAATCATGAACGGAGAGGAAAGAGTTGAACAGGATATTCAGAAGAAAAATGCTTTAGGTTCAACTATCCCTGGTCTTATTACATCAGTAGCCTTTAAAGGTAGTAACGGTGAAGTTTTAGGAATAATAGAAGATTTTAAAGACATTTCGAAAAGAGTTGAGATTGAAGAAGCATTAAAAAGAACTGAACAACAGTTCTCCTTATTTATGGACAATATTCCTGTTGGCGTTTTTATAAAAGACGAAAACGGAAAAATGCTTTACATTAACAAATATGTAAAAAGATCTGTATTATCTGATAAAAGCATTGGTAAGCTCCCCAAAGAATTGTTTTCGGAGAAATATGCCAACAGAATAATAAAAGAAGATCACAAAGTTATTGCTGGTGAGATTTTAGCTTTAGAAGAGGAACTACCTGATTTTTCGGGAAACCTAAATTCTTTTTTAACCCATAAGTTCAGATTCAGAAACGCTGATAACCAATGGCAGATTGGTGGAGTTATGGTCGATATTACCAATAAAAAGAAAACCGAACTGCAGCTTAAAATTCTTTCAAACGCTATTCAACATTCGCCCACATGCGTAATTATTACCAATTTAAAAGGCGAAATAGAGTTTGTAAACCAGAGCTTTACACAAATAACAGAGTATTCTGCCAGCGATGTAATTGGTAAAGAAATAAGTATTTTAAGATCCGAAGAATTATCAAAAAGCATTTACCAGGATATAATGGATATTGTTATAACCGGAGTAGATTGGCAGGGTGAGTTTCAGAATATCAAGAAAAACGGAGAAAAATATTGGGAGCTTGCATCTATTTCGCCAGTTAAAAACGAAAAAGGGGAGATTACTCATTTTGTTTTTATTTCTGAGGATATTACAAAACGCAAGCATAACGAAAAAGAGTTGATTCTGGCAAAAGAAAAAGCAGAAGAAGCTGATCGGTTAAAATCTGCTTTTTTATCAAACCTTTCGCACGAAATTAGAACACCAATGAATGCCATTATTGGTTTTTCAAATCTTTTATTAGATGAAGAACTGGCATTCGATGAACGTGTTAAGTTAAACAACCTAATTAATGAAAATGGCTTTAGCTTACTTAAAATAATTGATGATGTGATTGATATTTCGAAGATTCAGTCTGGAAATTTCGAAATAAAAAAATCCGATTGCCAGGTAAATAAATTAATTGCTGATCTTTATTCTGAGTTTAATAGCCGAATTGAAGCAGATGACCATAAGGATATCAGATTGTCTGTTAATAAAGGCGTTAGGAGAAAAGGATTTACCATTTCAACAGATGCCAGAAGGCTTAAGCAGGTTTTATACAATCTGATCGAAAATGCCGTTAAATTTACATCAAAGGGATTTGTGGAGTTTGGATATTCAATTATCGAAAAAAATACGATTCAGTTTTATGTAATTGACTCAGGAATAGGTATTGCTCACGAAAAGTTTGAACATATTTACGATTTGTTTCGCCAGGCTGATGAATCATTTACCCGCGAATATGGAGGCATGGGAATTGGGTTAACGATAGCTAAAAAAATTATTCAGCATCTTGGTGGTGAAATCTGGGCGCAGTCAACACCAAATCAAGGAACAACAATTTACTTCACACTCCCCTTAGAACCAGCGGAACATAAGTTCGAAAAAAACACCGAAGACGAGACCCAGGAGTTTGATTTTAACTGGCAAAACAAAGTTGTACTCGTTGCCGAAGATCTGCCCATAAATTATACTTTCATTGAAGAAGCACTTATTCCTACAAAAGCTAAAATTATTTGGGCTAAAGACGGAAAACAGGCTGTGGAAATATGTATGCAAAACGACCAAATCGACTTAGTTTTAATGGATATTAAAATGCCCATAATGGATGGATTTGAAGCTACACGAATAATAAAACAGCATAATAAAAATCTAAAAATTATCGGACAAACAGCTTATGTTCATAATAACGAAGAAAAGCAATGCAGCGATGCCGGGTTTGATAACTATATTTCAAAACCGATTACCATTGAGAGCTTGCTTCATGCAATAAGTCAGGCATTTTCGCAGAACTAATGCACCCTAAACAACCCATTTTTATAACAGCCGTGTTAATTTTGTATCATATTTATTATAAATTTCTTACATTTATACAATTGTTTTGTTAACTCAAAATTATGTTGATATGATAACTAGTTATATTCAAGAGCTTTTAGCAACAAATAACCGGGTTATAATTCCAAATTACGGTGCCTTTTTGGTTAGAGCTACATCAAAAGGAAAAGATTCGAATAACCTTGAAGAAAAATTAAGCGATGTTTATTTTAGCCCATTTTTAAAATTTAATGATGAGCTATTAGAAAGATTTATCATAAAGAAAGAGGGAATTACAAAGGATCAGGCTTCGGATAAAATAAAGGATTTTATCGAAGAAGTAAAATTAAAACTTACCAACGATTCAGTGTATAATATTCCAAAATTCGGCCAGTTTACAATGGATAAACAAGGCAAAGTAGTTTTTACACCAATAATGAAAGAATCAGATGTAATAACTGCCGAATCAGAAAAGCCAAAGGAAACAACAAAAAAGGAAACCAAAAAATCAACAACAAAAACAGGTAAAGAACCTGTAAAGAAATCTGCTTCAAAGGCAAAATCAACTAAAACAACCGAAAATGAAATAGCAGCAGAAATAAAACAAGAAGAAATAATTATCAAAGAAGAAGTAAAAGAAACAATTAAAGCAGAAGAAAAACCAATTATGCCCGAAGTTAAAACACCCTTCTCAGCACAAAAAACTGAAATAAAACAAACTCCCTTAAAAAAGACATCATCTGTAAACAAAGGATTAGTCTGGTCAATTGCAATAGGATTGCCATTAGCAGCGATTTTTATCTGGGCTTTATTAAACTTTGATACTGTTAATAAGATCCTCAAAAAAGAGAAAAAAACAGAAACCAAAATCGAAAAAATTGCTACTGAAAAAGCTGTAAAGGAAAATACAGAAATTACTAAACCCGAAACAGCAATTAACGAAAATATTGAACAACCTATCGATGCAGCCAATATTCAAGAGCCAATTAAACCTTCAGAAATTCAGAAAAAATATTACATTATTGCCGGTAGTTTTAAAAATCAGAAGTACGCCGAAAATTATCAAAAATCGTTGATTGAAAAGGGATTTCCGGCAGAAAGACTCGGAGAACGAAACGGAATGTATGCCGTAAGTTATAATTCATTTACTGACAAAACACAGGCTCTGGCAGAGTATAAAATCATCACCCGCGAAAAAGGATTAACTGCCTGGATTTTATATTTTTAATAAATCATAAAAACTGTCATTATAAAGCCACTTTTGTGGCTTTTTTTGTTGCTGTTACTGGCTATTGTTGATTTTTTATTTTAATTTTAATTTTACAAAATTTATAAACAATTTTTCTTTACTTTGCGCTTTATTTTTAACCAATTATACCTTTTTATGAATGAAAATAAAATACGCTGATCTTATTGAACAAACTTTTGACTTTCCTCAGAAAGAATTTGAGTTGGATGATGACAATCTCCTTTTCCACAAGATTCCCCTAATGGATATTATTGAAAAATACGGAACTCCACTTAAATTTACTTATTTACCTCAGATATCTAATCAAATAAAAAGGGCCAAAAAGTGGTTTGCAGCAGCAATGGAAAAAGTGGACTATAAGAGCGACTATTTCTATTGTTATTGTACTAAAAGTTCTCATTTTAAACATGTTTTGCATGAAGCATTAAAAAACGATATCCATATCGAAACCTCTTCGGCTTTTGATATTAATATTGTTGAAAAACTTTTTGAGGATAAAAAAATTGATAAATCAACATATATTATATGCAACGGATATAAACGCGAAGCATATATCGACAATATTGCCCGATTAATAAATAACGGATTTAAAAATACAGTACCTGTAATTGATAATATTTACGAAATAAATCAATTCGAAGAAAAAGTTGAAGTTCCTTTTCAGGTCGGAATAAGAATTGCTTCTGAGGAGGAACCTAAGTTTGAATTTTATACCTCGCGCCTTGGTATCGGATACAAAGACATTGTTCCATTTTACAAGAAGAAAATCCGAGAAAATCCAAATATCAAACTTAAAATGCTCCACTTTTTCATTAATACAGGTATAAAAGATAACTCGTATTACTGGAGTGAGCTTGGAAAATGTATGAATGTTTACGGTGAGCTTAAAAAAGTTTGTCCCGAACTCGATTCTTTAAATATTGGCGGAGGATTTCCAATTAAAAATAACCTGTCATTCGAATACGATTATGAATACATGGTACAAGAAATTGTTTCTCAGATAAAACTTTTCTGCGAAGCTAATAACTTAAAAGAACCCAATATTTTTACCGAATTTGGATCATTTACTGTTGGTGAAAGTGGAGGTTTAATATATTCAGTACTTGGTCAGAAAAAACAAAATGATCGTGAGGTTTGGAACATGATCGACAGTTCATTTATGACAACGTTACCCGATAGCTGGGCAATAAATAAACGATTTATAATGTTGCCAGTAAATAAGTGGAATAACACCTATGAGCGGGTTTTCCTTGGCGGACTAACTTGCGACAGCGATGATTATTATAACTCTGAACAACATAGTAATGCTATTTATCTGCCAAAGGTATCGTCGGGCGAAACACTTTATATAGGATTTTTTAATACTGGCGCTTATCAGGATTCTCTTGCTGGGTTTGGAGGTATTCAGCATTGTCTTATTCCGTTTCCAAAACAAATTATAATTGACAAAGATAAAAAAGGGAAGTTTACCTACGAACTGTTCTCAGATGAACAAACTCCTTTAGATATGCTTCAGATTTTAGGTTATTAATTTTTAGTTTATTATTTAATGACATACGCAGGAATACCAGAGGAATATTCTATTCTCGAAACAGCAAAGATCGTGCTTATCCCTGTTCCATACGATGGTACCAGCACATGGGTAAAAGGTTCTGATAAAGGACCCGATGCATTTCTTGATGCATCGGCAAATATGGAATTGTACGATATTGAAACAGATTCCGAAGTATATAAAAATGGCGTTTTTTTAGCTTCACCTGTAACAGAAAATAGATCTCCCGAAAAGATGGTCGATGCAGTTCATAAATCTGCTTTAGAATATTTAAACAAGGGAAAATTTGTAACTCTTTTTGGAGGCGAACACTCAATAAGTATTGGTTCAATAAGAGCATTCAGAGAGAAGTTTAAAAACATCACAGTTCTTCAATTTGATGCACATGCTGATTTGCGCAAAGAATACGAAGAATCTGCCTGCAACCATGCTTGTGCTGTTCACGAAGCCCAACATACCACAAATCTAGTTCAGATCGGTATTCGAAGCATGGATGTTGAAGAAAAGCAATACATGAAAAAAGAAAACTGCTTTTTCTCGCATCAGATTCATGCAAACCCAAACTGGATGGAAGAAGCCTTATCAAAAATTACCGACACGGTTTTTATTACTATCGATCTGGATGTTTTTGATTCATCAATTATGCCTTCAACCGGAACACCTGAGCCTGGAGGATTAAACTGGTTTCAGGTTGTTGATTTTATTAAATTGGTGGTGCAACATAAAAATGTAGTTGGATTTGATATCATGGAACTTTGCCCAAATAAATCAAACAAAGCACCTGATTTTCTGGCAGCCAAACTTTATTATAAAATACTTAGTTACGTTTTTAACAAATCGAATTCATTAAAATAATTTTAAAGATGAAAAGAAATACAATATCACAGTTTATCGAAGATCATTATTTACATTTTAACTCTGCAGCACTAAAAGATGCAGCCAAGGGATATGAAAAACATCTTGCCGAAGGTGGTAAAATGATGATTACCCTTGCCGGAGCGATGAGTACTGCTGAATTAGGCAAAAGCCTTGCAGAAATGATTCGCCAGGATAAGGTTCAGATTATTTCATGTACAGGCGCAAACCTCGAAGAAGATTTAATGAATCTTGTTGCTCATTCGCATTATAAAAGAGTTCCTCATTACCGTGACCTTACACCACAAGATGAGTGGGACTTACTCGAAAAAGGATTAAACAGGGTAACAGATACCTGTATTCCTGAAGAAGAAGCTTTTCGCAGATTGCAAAAACACATTTACAAATTGTGGAAAGATGCAAATGATAAAGGAGAACGCTATTTTCCACATGAATATATGTATAAAATGATTCTTTCGGGTGTGCTAGAACAATACTATGAGATTGACCGAAAAAACTCCTGGATGATTGCTGCTGCAGAAAAAAACCTTCCAATTATTGTTCCAGGTTGGGAAGACAGCACCATGGGCAATATTTTTGCATCTTATTGCATAAAAGGAGATCTTAAACCATCGACCATGAAATCTGGTATTGAGTACATGACTTTTCTGGCTGATTGGTACGTTAAAAACTCTGGAGGTAAGGGTGTTGGATTTTTCCAGATCGGTGGAGGAATCGCCGGTGATTTTCCAATTTGTGTGGTACCAATGCTTTATCAGGACATGGAAATGCACAATATTCCTTTTTGGAGCTATTTCTGCCAAATTTCAGACTCTACAACCAGTTATGGCTCATATTCGGGAGCTGTACCCAACGAAAAGATAACCTGGGGAAAACTCGATATTAATACACCTAAGTTCATTGTTGAGTCGGATGCAACGATTGTTGCTCCATTAATTTTTGCATGGTTACTGAATTGGTAAAAAAGAATTATACAAACATAAAAAAAGACCTGATCTCAGGTCTTTTTTTGTTAATTTATTTTAGGAATTCTATCCCAATTATAGATATATCATCAAAAATAGCAATACTACCTTCAAGAATTTTTTGACTTTTAACAATAGAGTTAATATTCTGATCAATTTCATCTTCATTGGTAAGACATTTTTCAACCTCCTCTGTACCAAAGGTAACTCCATCTTCGTCAGTAAGTTCAACTAATCCATCAGTGTAACAAAATAGCTTCGATCGTTGATCGATCATTATTGATCCCTGAACTATACCAGGAATCTCATCAAGCATTCCCATTCCAACACAACCTTCGCTTAAAAAAACAAGTTCTTTATCTTTTACTTTATAAAAAATGGGCTGGTTATGACCTGCGTTAACATATTCAAGTTTGTTTGTTATAAAGCTGTATTTACCAATAAATAACGTAATAAATTTTTCTCCTTTTGCACTCGCCATAACCCTTTCGTTAAGCTTATGAAGCACATCAGGAAGAGTTGATTCTGAGGTAAAAAGAGCTCGTAAATTGGCCTGGAAATTTGACATTAATATCGCAGCAGAAATTCCTTTCCCAGATACATCAGCAATACAAAATCCAAATTCCTCGTCGCTTAGTTTTATAAAATCATAATAATCGCCTCCTACTTCCTGATGCGGATGATAAAAGGTTGAAACAAATATTTTATCATTATGTGGAAGGATATCATTCTCAGGAATCAGCATGGCCTGCATTTTTTTTGCTAACTCCAACTCTTTTCTTAGCGCTTCTTGTTGTAGTGATTCTTTATATAATCGGATGTTTTCTATAGCTACGATAATAATATTCGAAAGTGTCTGAATAAAATGGAGGTGCTTAATGGTTGGACTCACTCCTTCACTCTCTTCTTCAATATCGCCAATGAGGACAAATGCTATTGGTAGGTTATTATTAAATACCGGAATAATATTATCAAAAACACGAAGTGATGGGTTTGGTGATGATGTAATAAACGATATTTCCTTGTGTTCAATCAAATCTTTCTCAACACTAATTTGATCTATTATCTCTTTTGAACAACCTGAGCTTAAAATCAGATGCCATGATTTATCAAACTTAAAAATTAGAATCTTACCAATATTAAGATCATCGGTTAAAATTTTCTCATAGCTCTTTAATAAATCTTCGGTTGAAAGATTGGCGTTTATGGCTTTGGTAACAGCAAGCAAAGTATTCAACTTAAAAGTTGAAAGTTTTAATCTGTTAATAGATGCTTTGCTCGAAATATCCATATTTCAGAATCTTGATCTGGTATTCTGACTAAATATATAAAAAATACAATAGAAATGAAAATATTATTTTACTCTTTCGCTATATGATCCATCTCTGGTATCTACCTTTATCTTTTCGCCAGTAACAATAAACAAAGGAACCATAACGGTTGCTCCTGTTTCAAGAGTTGCTGGTTTAAGAGCATTACTTGATGCGGTATCGCCTTTAAGACCTGGTTCGGTATAGGTAACTTCCAAATCAACAAATGGAGGAAGTTCGCAATACAATGGAGTTTCTGTATCTGCGTGGTAAACAGCTTCTACACTTTGTCCTTCTTTTAATAATTCAGGAGCATTAATTAAATCCTTTTCAAACGATACTTGCTCGTAAGTTTCGAGATGCATAAAATGATAGCCCATATCATCAGTATATAGGAACTGATAAGGACGTCGCTCAATACGTTGAACATTAATTTTTACGCCAGCAGAAAAAGTATTTTCAATTACTTTTCCGGTCTTTAAGTTTTTTAATTTGGTTCGAACAAAGGCTGCTCCTTTTCCTGGCTTTACATGTTGAAACTGAACTATTGTATACAAATCATTATTATACTCTAAACACAGTCCATTTTTAAAATCTGCAGTTGTTGCCATAAAAAAATTAAATTTTACATTTTTAGGTTGCAAAAATAGTGTAAATCATGAAAATAACTAAAAATATATCAATAATATATTCGCGGATTTTAAATTTAATTTATTTGTGCCAGATTATGCTTTAAACCCTTATATTCAATTAGATCGCATTTTATTGATCCGATAATAAGATCAATCCTGATTTGCAATGGAATATAATTTTTATCCTTCGAAATCCATATCGTAACATCATCTTCGGAATCGAAAACTCTGCCCGGCTCTACAACCGGAGAAAATTTCATAGCATTAAACTTACCAAGCTTGGTTTTAACCTTTTCATCGCCAACATATCTCATTTTTAATGGAAATAATTCATCGGCAAAATACGTATCCAGAACTACTGTATCACCAACCTTTTTAACTTTATCAAACATTGCGTTTCGCATATAATAAAATGCTGAAAGCATATCAAGAGTGAGTTCAGGAACATTCTTTTCACCAGATCGTTTACTTAGAATTTTCTTTTGAGAATGAAAAAACTGAACTTCGTTGTAGTATTTATAGCCACCCTCCTTTATGTTTCGAATTGAAAAATAGGGCAATCCGGTAGTTGTATCAAACATACTTTCATAAATATCACGAACTTTATATAGCCTCTCAGCTATTCCTATTGTATGAGCCAATGCTTTTGCATGAAATACTTTTTTACCCTGATAAACCGAATCTTTAACAATAAGCATTGCTGAACCTGCATTTAACATTCCAAAATAGGCCACATACTTTAAGCTTTCGCCTGATGTAAACGCGCTTTTTTTATTAATAGTTTGGCTTATTATAGGCTTGGTAAGTAAACTCAGCAGTATTAAAACCGAAAGTATTTTAATGCATTTATTCATGTTTTATCTTTTATTTTTATAAAACAAATTCTATGCTATTTTAGTTAAAGATGTTCTTTTTAGGAATTGTAGCCACAAAATCCTTTAAATAAAAGGGTTCAAAATATGCAACATCTTCGAATTTCTTCATTAAATAGAATTCTTCTGATATTTCAGCCATATATTGCGCTTGCGTATAAATATCGGCAATATATCTAAAATTCGGATGTTTGATTAATTCGCTGGCTTTAAAAGCTCCATTCCCAAAGCACACGATTCTATTTACATCCAGTATTTCTTTATATGATTCAGCTGTTAATATCTCGGCCGAAACATCTTTTATAACTTTACGGTCTGATGAATATAATGCGGTATAAACTTCCATTCTACGAGCATCAATCATCGGCAATAAGTATGAACTACTAAAATTTTCGATAGAAACCTCGCCTGAGTTAACCTTGTTTATTAATCCCAAACACATTAATTGAAGAGTATTAACGGCTATTAATGGTTTGTTTAGGGCGTAGCATAATCCTTTTCCAACAGAAACTCCAATTCGCAAACCTGTATATGATCCCGGGCCTTTACTTACAGCAATTGCATCGAGCTGATTAAAACTAACCTTTGCTTCCTTTAGTACTTCATCAATATAAATGGTTAAGGTTTTTGCATGCGATTTCTCATCATGATTTTCTCTTTTGCTAATTACAATGCCGTTTTGTGCCAAAGCAACAGAACAAACAGTGGTCGATGTCTCAATATTTAAAATTAAGGCCATAACTTAGAGCTCGGATTTAAAATTATTAAAGCAGAATTATTCTTTTTCTTCAAATAACTTATCCTCAGCTACCACTGTAACTTTAGATCCGCTTTTCAGTTTTCGGGATATCGCACTATAAGGAGCAATAACAATCTGATCATCAATCGTAACTCCGGTAACAATTTCAATAAACTTATTATCCTGAATTCCTGTAACAACGGGTTGCAACTTAACTGAATCAGCCGAAACTACGAATACCATTTCTTTTGGAGTATCATCTACCGGTTTTGATAAAAGTGTACCTTTTACTTCGAGTGAATCTACTCTGGTTGTAACTGCCTGGATTGGAATAGATAAAATATTGCGTTTTGTATTGGTCTGAATATCAACTGAAGCCGACATCCCTGGACGAAAAGGGTTCAATTTACCTTGGTTTTTTAAATGCTCATAAGAGTCTTTTAACAAAAGAATTTTAACCTCAAAGCTAGTAACCTGGTCAACAGACATTCCTGTAACATTTGCCGAATTGGCTATTTGCGTTACAACTCCTGTAAATTTATCTCCTAAATAAGCATCGATCTCAACAAATGCAGTATCGTTCAATTTTACTTTTATAATATCGTTTTCGTTTACTTCAACCTTAACTTCCATTCTCTCGAGGTTTGCAATTCGAAGTATTTCTGTGCCAGGCATTTGCATAGTACCAACCACTCGTTCACCCTTTTCAACATTAAGTTTGGATATAGTTCCGGTTATTGGTGAATAAATTGTAGTTTTTTTGAGGTTTTCTTCAGCTTCTTTCAATGTTGCCTCAGCACTTTGAACTGCATATTTCGAAGCCTCGACTGCTTTTTTAGCAGCTTCGAGTTCTGACTTAGTAATTTCAAAATTAGATAAAGCCGTTTCGTAATCTGCCTCTGAAATTGTTTTTTGCTCCCACAATATTTTGCTTCGCTCAAATGATCGTTGAATCTGATTAAACTTTGTTTGTACCTGTTCTAACATAGATTGCGAATTGGCATAATTTGCCTTGGTTGAATTAACTGACGCTCTTGTTCTGTCTATTGCAGACAGGTAAATATCTGGTTTTATTTTTAATAATAAATCACCTTTTTGTACATCGTCTCCTTCTGCAATATTTAACTCAACAATTTCACCAGAAACATCCGGAGATATCTTAACTTCTGTTTCGGGCTGAACCTTTCCGCTGGCAGTCACCATTTCATTTATTGTTCTGTATTCGGGTTTCTGAGTACTTACTTTAATAAGCACCTGACCACCAAACCACCCAGCCTTTTTACCAATAACTGCAAATACAATTAACACTGCGGCAGCAATCAGAAGATATTTTAGCAATTTATTGTTTTTCATGATTGTTGAATTAGAAATTTACTTTGTTCTTTCAATTTTATAAATTTACACAATAATAGATTATTTTAAATCACACGTCAAATTTAGAAAACCATTTTGTTATAATCAGGAGTATTAATTAATAAATTACTTTTTTTTGGAAAATAATATTCCTATTATTGGTCTTTTACAATATAAAAATGAAAAATAACAATTCGTTTTTAAAGTACATTTCTTCTCTTTCGGGCAAAAATCGTAAACTGGTTAATGTGCTGGTGATCGAAACGTATATTGTTATTGTCATTTTGTTTTTTTTATTAGGATACTTTTCCATCTATCAAAAGTATACTGCCTTTAAAAAGGAAAGTATAAAACTTCAGCAGGAGTTTATTGAAAAGAAAAAACAATCAATAAAAAAAGAAACGCTTAACGCAATCGACTTTATTAATTACAACCGGATAAATACGGAGCAAAATCTAAAGGATTTATTACGAAACAGAACAAACGAAGCCATAAGCATGGCCCAAAATATTTATACCGAATATAAAAACAAGAAGTCTGCAGGCGAAATCCAAAAAATCATTATTGATGCGTTGAGGCCTATTCGTTTTAACAACGGACGTGGATACTACTTTATCGGGTCGTTAAATGGTTCAGAATATCTTTTCCCAATTAAAACTGATTATGAAGGAAAAAACCTTGTTAATCTGCAAGATGATATGGGAAATTATGTAATCCGTGATGAGATATTAACTGTAAAAACTTATGATGAAGGATTTTGCTATGGTTACTGGAAGAAACCAGGTTTATCGGATAATACCTATCAAAAAATCTCTTTCGTAAAGCTTTTTGCTCCGTACAATTGGTATATTGGTACAGGTGAGTATATTGATGATTTTACAAAAGACGTTCAAAGAACAGTACTGGAGAGAGTTTCGAAAATCAGGTTTGAAAAAGAAGGATATATTTTTATAAACACCTACGATGGTAATGCATTAATTACAGATGGAAATCTTATTTTAGAAAATAAAAATCTTTGGGAGCTTGAAGATCCGAATGGAGTAAAAGTAATTCAGGAGGAAAGAAATGCTGCGAAGAATCCCGAAGGAGATTTTATTTATTATTCGTGGCGAAAGCTTACCTCTTCTGAAATTGCAAACAAAATTTCTTTTGTAAAAGGTATTCCCGAATGGCAATGGATGGTTGGAGCCGGCGTTTACACCGATGAAATAGAAACAACCCTGGCCGAACATAAAAAGGCACTTTATAAATCAATCAAATCCGATATTATAATTATCCTTATCGTTCTGATAATTATTTTTTCTGCATTTACTGTTTTTTCAGTTTACATATCAAAAAAGGCAACCAGCAGCATCGACTCATTTCTACGGTTTTTTAAAAAAGCAGCTCACGATTACATTTTAATTGATGAGAACAGGGTTTATTTCTCTGAGTTTAAATCTCTAGCCAGCTCAGCCAACGGCATGATACGAGAAATGAAAAAAACACAGTTGCTAAAAATGGAGGAAGAGTTATATTTCGAAGGACTGTTTGAAAGCGCTCCCGAAGCAATTGTTTTGGTTGGTAACAACAATCATGTTATACGGGTAAACAAAGAATTTACACGATTGTTTGGTTTTACAAAATCTGAAATACATCATAAGGATGTGGATGATTTTATTGTTCCCGAAGAACTTAAAGCCGAAGCAAAAGAGAACGCATTAAGAACCGAAAAAGGTTCTAATGTTTCTGTAGAAACCATGAGGGTTTGCAAAGATGGAAGAAAGATATTTGTTTCTATTTTAGCTACCCCAATAATGAATACTGCAGGTAAATTAGGAACCTACATTATTTATCATGATATCACCAACCAAAAACTTATTGAACAAAGCCTAAACGAGGCTAAACTCAAAGCCGAAGAATCTGACAGATTAAAAACCGCTTTTCTGACCAATATGTCGCACGAAATAAGAACCCCGATGAATGCTATTATTGGTTTTTCAACGCTTGTTAAAAATCAAAATTTATCGGAACAGGATAAAGCTGAGTATCTCAACATTATTGAAAAAAGTGCAAACAACCTGTTAACTATTATTGATGATATAATTGATGTTTCGAAACTTGAGGCAGAACAGCTTTCAATAAATAAAATAAACACAAACATAAACACCATTATCGACGATCTGTTGGTTGGTTTTGAGGCATTAAAAAAATCAAAAGAAATAAAAGGTCTTCGTTTTATTGCCAAAAAAGGTGTTCCTGATAAAGATTTTATAGTGAATACCGATCCAAAAAGATTTAAACAAATTTTTACTCATTTGCTCGATAATGCATTAAAATTTACCGAAAAGGGTAAAATCGAATTTGGTTATTATATTCAGGATTCCAACATTATTTGTTATGTTAAAGATACCGGAATTGGTATTCCGCAGGAAAAAATGGATTCTGTAGTTAAGCCTTTCAGGCAAGCAGATGAAACCGACACCAGAAAATATGGAGGAACAGGATTGGGATTATCTATTTCAAAAAAACTTGTTGAAAACCTGGGAGGCAAATTGTGGTTTGAATCAGAAACCGGAATAGGAACTACGTTTTATTTTTCATTATCAAAAGATCAAACAATAAAACAGCAAGGATCTGAGGAGCAAAATCGCCCTGATCTGCAGTTCAGTGATTGGCAAAATAAAAAAATTCTTATTGCCGAAGATGCTGAAACAAACTTCAGGTTTCTTGAAGCTGTTCTGGAAAAAACAAATGTAACTGTAAACTGGGCAAAAGATGGTAAAGAGGCTATTGACTTGTTGGAACAGAACAACGATTATGATCTAATCTTAATGGACATACAAATGCCGGTACTTAATGGTAATGAAGCTCTTAAACTAATTAAAAGCAAAGGCATTAAAACACCTGTAATTGCACAAACAGCATTTGCAATGGAAAGCGATCGCCAGGAAATAATCAGTCTGGGGTATGATGATTATCTGATTAAACCCATCGAAATTAGCTTGTTATTGAAAAAAATCTCTGAAGTGTTTGAAAATAAAGCTGCTGAATGACAGAAAAAATTATTCCTGTTGAAGGAATTGGGCCGGTGAGGTTTAAAAAAAACAAACGATCAAAAGCTGTTACTATTTCTATTCGTCCATTAAAAGGGATAACTGTTAATATGCCTCTTTTTTTGCCGTATTGGGAAGCTCAACGCATTGTAGAGCTCAGAAGAGGCTGGATAGAAAAGAATTTGCCGAAAATAAAAAAACTGGAAAATAGATCAACTGTTTTTTCAGAAACAACTGTTTTTAAAACCCGAAATAGGATTCTTTCCATTAAAAGTCACAGTGAGGAAAAGTTTACGGCTCAATTAACACCAACCACCATTGACCTTAAATACCCCACAGAACATTCTGTTTCTCAAAAAAACATACAGGACTTAATTCGAAAATCGCTACTCTGGGCGATTAAGGTTGAGGCAAAAGAATATTTACCAGAAAGGATAAAAACCCTTTCACAGAAATATGGTTTCAATTACAACAAGCTGTTTTTAAAAAATAACAAAACCAACTGGGGTAGTTGTTCTGCTAAAAACAATATCAACCTTAACATTCATTTAATTAGATTGCCAGATCATCTGGTAGATTATATAATTATTCATGAATTATGCCATACCATTGAAAAAAATCATGGCCCTAAATTTTGGGAGCTAATGGCTCGTTTTGTCAATAATCCCAAACAGTTATCAAAAGAATTAAAAACTTATTCGACCCATATTTATTAATCTCTATAAAACAATTGCTGGTTAATAGTTTGATTTTTTCACAAAAAAATGTAAGTTTAGAGGTTTTTATAAAGGAAACAGAGGAAATAGTTTTTTTAATTAAAATGGGTTATTTGTTATTTTTTCTATGTTTCATAATGATGACCCTTAAATAAAGATTTCGGCTATGAAAATAAAGCTCAAAATCCAGCAAAAAATCCAGCTTTTTATTATTACTTCCTCCATTCTTATTTACAT
>JAVEZW010000035.1:0-20949 GCA_034002805.1 Bacteroidales bacterium
CAGTATTTGAATATACATCTGTTGGGCAAAAAGAGAAACCAGTAAAATCTGATACGTATTATACCCAGTTTGGCGACTACATAACCAGTATTACGCCAGTAATTTTTAAGGCTAAGTTTCAAACGATCCGATTTACCGAAGATTACCATGAGCTTAATTCGATTGAGGTTATTAACAACAACCTTCCTCAGTTTGATCCAAAGCGCTATGCCGATTTTACAAATAACAGCACTGTTACCATGAACCCAGAATTTTGGGGAGATTTACAATGCGCCTACAATGGAGACTCATGTTATTTTAAGAATCCGATCACATTAAACTATTTCTACTTCAGGCTGTGGTATTTTTATCAGGAAGTTCAGTTGCCACAGCAATATGCTGATTTAGAAGGACCTATGATTTATCAGTTTAGTTTTTGCGAATCAACAGACCCTGATGAGCATTGTCTGGGTTCATTAACAAACAACTATTTAATAGCAAAATCCATGTTCTTCTCATCTATGCTATACAATACTACACCCATTGCCGATGTCTTTGTTTTCGGAAATACCGATTCTACTTTTCAGTATTATGTAAGCGAAACAGATACTATTCCAAATGAACATAATCTTATGGGAAACAAAAACACTTATAATATCAGAAGCCACAAATATGTTCCATTTACATTTATTCCGCCAGCAAAGGGTGAAACAAAAACGTTCACGACAACTATGAGCTTTGATTACACAAATCTTATTCAGATCTATGCAGGACCTGATAACATTCCATATAATCAGGATGATGTTTTTATATATGCCCCGAACTATTGGGAACGATTGTCAGTAACCGTGAATTAGTGATATAGGTTTGTATAACACTTTAATAAAAAAAACTCCTTAAAAATCAATTTTAAGGAGTTTTTTGTGGAGCTGTATAGTCATAGTGTTTATTTTACAAGGGATTTATTATTTATTCAAATAATTTCTTCTTTCGTTATAGTGAATGATATAAGCTTTTTTTGTTAGTACATTTAAAAATGAACGTCTGGTTAATTCTTCGACTTTTGGCTGTTTTACAAGAAATGGAGCTAACAGTTTCTCTATTCTTTTTTCTTGAATTTCCATTCTTTTAGCTAATTCAATAAAATCATTTTTCCCGGGATGACCATTAATTTTATAGGATCCAGATTTAAAATCATCCTTAAAAAGACCTTTGTCCAATCCAAACATAGGATCATCTGCATGAATTCTTGAATTAATAAGGTCATAAGCGGGACTAAGCAAATAGTCCCCATTTGGAGATTCGAGTAAAGAAAAATTCTTTAAATGTGCATCTCCATTAGAAAAAAGATAATTAAATACAAGTAAGCTAAATAGTTTTTCTACTTCAACGAGATAAGCAGGGACATGTTTTTTTAATAATTCTGCTAATTCTTCATAACTATAATCATATTTAAAATTAGGACCAATATTCTCTTCTGATTTTCCTGCTAATGAAGCAAAGTCTTCTTTTCCCCACTTGTCCCGATAGCTATCGGGATCTTCTTTAACATCAAATCGTTTGGTAATGTATGCTGGTTTTCCATCTTTAAAGAAAATTAATGCATTCTCTGCAGTATGAATACCATAAACCTGATTTGCAATTTGCATAGTTAAATGTTCATTTGCAGGTACCTGATTTACTTTTTTTAAGTCTCTTGGTATTGGTTTTAAAATGTAATTTCCTTGCTCACCTTCCCTAGTTAATCGTAATTTATTTTTATCCAGTATTATCGACATTTTTTCCTGTACACCGGATATTGAAATTCTTTTTCGATTTTCTACAAATTTCTCATCATCTTTTTCATCTGTTTGTGGCGAATTATAAGGCAAAATGTGACTTACAGATTTTCCACCAAAGACCTTACGTAAGCATGTTCTGCTATAGGTATTATAACCTTCGGTTAAGGTTCCAGGGCAATATTTTATTTCATTTAAGTTCATTATTCTGTATCAGGTTTTAGCGTTATTGCTCCGATGGTATCATATTTAGTGGTCTCTAATAATAAGCCGAAATAATCCTTTTCATCAATCTTTAATTGTCTGCTTTGTAACTTGCGATTTACACCTTCAGAAAGCATGTTAAAAAAGAAAGGAAACAAATATTCTGATTTATATTCCTGATGAGTTTTTGGTAATGTCAAACTTATTGCCGGTAAAGAATTATTTGAATAATAAGAATCACTATACCTAAACACATAGCTTTTTGAATTTTCTTGAATAAGTTCTCCTGCCAAATAATTATTTCTATAAACTTTTGCCTTTCGCATATCTTATACTATTTCTTTACTTCCAGTTTTATTTCTAAGCCTAGAATATCTAATACCTTCTTAAGAACTTCTATGGTTGGATTAGCCTGTCCCCTTTCAATTTTGTAAAGAGTGTTTTTACTAATTCCTGCCATTTCAGCTAAATGCAACTGATTAATTCTAAGAGCCTTTCTTCGCTCTTTCATAATTTCTCCAATTTGTATTAACTCCATTTCAATTCAATTTTAAGGTGAAATTATAAAAATAAAACTAAAAATACAACAATAATCACACTATAATGTGAATTACGTATAAAAAATGAAGTTTGAGCACTAAAAAACATACAAAATCACAACTTAATGTGATTTATATATGAACAATATCTTTTCGAAGACATAAATTAATTGATTTCGCAATATAATGTGATTTGAAATGTAAAAATGTTATTGAAATAATGGACAGTATTTCAAGAATCTCTTAATTTTTTTAAAACTTACCTCGAATAAAGACTAAAGTAACCCAGGTAATAGAACTTTAGTTTTATTTCGCATAAATTATCACAATTCGCTATTGGATGCAGAAAACAACTAAAAATCAGAATGGATTTGGTTTTAAATGTCTAACTATTTTACTAAACGACTTTTTGTTTGATACTTTTAAAAATAAAAAACTCCTTAAAAATCAACTTTAAGGAGTTTTTTGTGGAGCTGGCGGGACTCACCATTATAAACTTATATAGCAATAAATTAGATAGTTATGTACTTTTGGTGATTGCTGTTAACCGAATTGTTAACTTACAATAAAAATGGTCTGTAATCTTCATAAATTAAAATTACTATTGTTCTTTTCCAATTTAATAAATAATTAGTTTTTTATTATCTCCACTATAATTTTCGCTATATATTTTATCTATAATACAACATATAATTATTACAAATAGAATCAATAATTTTTAATCTTTCAGCTCTATTTTAAATATTTTTGATTTATTTAAAGGGTAAAATAATCAATGATGCTCAAAATAGTGAAAACTCAAATCGAAGGCATAATAAAAAAATTCAATAATAAATAAAAAAATACGAAGTAAAGAGTTTTAGTATTTTAATACATGACATTTCAAATTTTTGCTGTATCAAACATATTAAATTAAAGATTCTTATTTTTTGAAACAGTGAATCGCAATGGTCGGATAATTCGTTGTAATAAACGAAAATCTTCGGTAATTATTTCAGCTGTTCCTTGCATTTCCTGTTTAAAATCAAGCTTCTCGCTATAAAAGGTATTTAATCCATTGGGAAGATTTATTTCTGCGGTATAATAATTATTATCAGGAGCCAAAGATATTGATTTAACAACCCCTTTTACCATTCCAAACTCCATATAAGGATAGTTATCGAAACGAATATTTACCTGCTGTCCTGTTTTAACTTTCCCTGCTCCTTGGAATGAAAGTTGTACTTTACCGATTATCTCACCTTCGTATTCAGGAATAATAGTCATCACTGTTTCGCCCGCCTTGATATTCTGATTTTCATTCCAGATTCGGTTAAAAGTTACTCTACCTTTCGTTGGAGCAATTAACACATACTGATACTTCCAACTTTCGATAGCTGCTATCAGATTATCATACGATTGTTTTATAGTGATATTTTTATCTGATATCTGTTTTTCTTCCTGCAATTCAAGTTCTGCAATGCTTTGTTCTATATTCTGAATTTGTATTTGAACATTTGTAATGGATATATTTGATTGTTCGTAGCTAAATTGCTTCGTAAGCAACGCTGATTTTGATTTCTCAAATTCCGAATCTGACATTAATTGCTGGGTATGCATTGCCGAATCGCGTTTAAACTGCTTTACCATTAACTCATATTCTTTGAGTTGTAAATCATTCTGTACAATGAGATTGGCTTCATATTTTTTATAATGCGCGATTTCGTTTTTTAATAGATTTATTTTTTTTTGATGATAATTCATTTGCATAAATTTTCTATACTCACCCATATTCTTTAAAAAATCGGCATAATAGGATTGAATACTTCCAAGATTTAGATTTTCAGGAAAATTAATTAAATCATCATTGAGCAGAGAGCCTGAGTCAAATTGTTTTGTTTTTTCGATAAGATTATTTAAATCCTCATAAATTGCCGGGTTCTCAATTACTGCTAATACCTGATGCTTGTCAACTTCTTGATGATCAATAACAAACAGGTTTTGAATCTTACCCGATATTTTCGCAACCACAGGTGCTGGTGGGTTTGCGGTTGTTAAAACGATATTTGCACTAATAATATCAGGGTATTTAAAAAACCAACTACCAACAACAATAATTATCACTATTGCCAAAATAATTGTTATTCCCCAACGCACAATCCACTTTGGTGGTCGGCTGAGGATTTCTTGTACGTCATTCGAGCGAAGTTCTATTTCTTTTAGTTTTTCCATATTTGGGAAGTTTACAGTTGGCAATTATCAATTTAGCATTACGAAATTATAAATTTATCAGGTTTATTTATCATTCCACCAAGCAATCTGCCAACTTCTTCATATTCTTTTATAAAACAGCTATGATCATCAGATCTAATATATTCACAATCTTTTGCAAAATCCAGCCAAACGATAGTTTCCGCCAGCTCTGCGTCAGAATCAGATAATTTGCTTAAAAAGTGTTTTGGGTATTGCCTTTTACGGTATGCTTCGGCAAGATTTGCAACTATCGACCTTGATGATCTTCTAATCTGATCCGTCAAAGAATATCTTTCTTCTTTAGGAAATTTCGTTGTTATTTTAAAAATCTCCATAGCTAATTTATATGCCAATTGATAAACCCTTAAATCTCTAAAATCACTCATATAGTGTAAATTTCTAAATTAAACCTGCTAACTGCTAACTGCAACCTGTTCACTGTTTACTGTTTACTGCCTCCTGCAACTAGTTACTGCCTTCTGCCAACTGTTTACTGCTACTTTTTCTAGTTCCCTAGCTCCAACTGATTCCTCACCAATTCGTAATAAGCTCCTTTCTTTTCTGTAAGTTCGGTGTGCGTTCCTTTTTCAATTATTTTACCCTTCTCGAGTACCACAATCTGATCGGCATTTTTTACAGTACTTAGCCTGTGCGCTACTACCACAACTGTTTTCCCTTTAAAAAACTGATCCAGATTTTCCATTATTACACGTTCGTTATTTGCATCGAGCGCATTGGTAGCCTCATCGAGGAAAATGAACTCCGGATTTTTATATACAGCACGTGCTATAAGTATTCGTTGTTTTTGTCCCTGACTTAATCCAACACCATTCTGGCCGATTTTGGTATTATAACCTAGGGGAAGTGATTCAATGAACTCCTGAATATTTGCCACTTTAACAGCATTTAGTAGTTTTTCTCGATCAGGATACTCATCAGAAACTGCAATATTACTGGCAATTGAATCGGAAAAGATAAATCCATCCTGCATAACCACACCACATTTATCGCGCCACATGCGATTGCTGATGTTATTCAGGTAAATATCGCCCAATTTAATTTTGCCTTTCTGAGGTTCATAAAAACCTAATAACAACTTTATAAGTGTTGTTTTACCACTCCCACTTGTACCGACTATTGCGGTTATCTTTTTTTCCGGAATACTTAACTCAACATTATCGAGAACAAAAGGCGAGTGTGGACCTTCGTACTGGAACGAAATGGAATCGATATTTAGCTCCCGGTTTTCGGGAAGGATACTGATTTTTGGTGTTGCGTCAGATTCTTCGTTTTCGCGGTTATGTATTTCTCCCAATCGCTCTAAACTAATTTTTGCATCCTGGGTTGATTGCAAAAAACCAATCATTTGGGTAATTGGGCTATTTAACTGGCCAATGATATATTGCACTGCCAACATCATACCTAATGTCATTTGTCCATCGATAACCGATTTGGCGGCAATAAAAGTGATAATGATATTTTTTATCTCGTTAATAAAAACACCACCGGCTTGCTGGTATTGACTAAGCGATAAGCTGGACATATTTACTTTAAACAGTTTTGCCTGAATACTCTCCCACTCCCATCGCTTTTGTTTTTCGCAGTTGTTCAGTTTTATTTCCTGCATTCCAGTAATTAACTGAATAACGTTACTTTGGTTACTCGACAGCTGTGCAAAGCGACGATTATCGAGCTCGCGGCGTTTTTTCATGAAAAGATACACCCACAAGGTATATAATATACTACCGAAAAGGAAAATCAAAAATATATTTACACTATAAATAAGCAGAACAATACCAAAGATTATAAGATTTACGAATGAAAATAAGATATTCAGCGTTGACGAGGTAAGAAAACTCTCAATTCTGTGATGATCACCAATTCGTTGAATAAGATCACCTGTCATTTTGGTATCGAAAAACGAAACCGGCAGTTTCATTAGTTTGGTAAGAAAATCGGATATTAACGAAATATTAATTCGCGTACCAAGATGCAACAATATCCAACTGCGAATAAACTCTACAATAGTTCGCGAGAAAATAAGAACCAGCTGAGCAATAATGATAAGTGTAACAAAACTTAAATCCTGGTTATTAATACCTTTATCGACAATACTTTGGGTTAAAAACGGAAAAATAAGCTGTAACAAACTTCCCAGTATTAATCCTAAAACAAGCTGGGTAATTAGTTTTTTATATGGACGCAGGTACGAAAACAAAAATTTAAAACCTGATTTATTGTGTTTTTCGTCGTCGGAATTGTAAAAATCGGGAGTTGTTTCGAGCAATAGGCATAATCCTTTATCTTCGCCACCTTCTATAGTAGTAGCCCAGCCTGACATAAACTCTTCCTTAGAAAATTTTATCAAACCCCTTGCAGGATCTGACACATACACAAATGTTTCTTTTTTTTGTTGTGATATTTTATAAACAACCACAAAATGATTCTGATTCCAATGCGCAATAAAAGGCAAAGGAGCTTCGGTTAAAAGTTGCTTAAATGTTATACGAACACCCATACTCCGAAAACCAATAGCTTCGGCAGCATTGCTAATACCGAGCATAGAAACACCTTCGCGGGTAATGTAACTTTTATCGCGCAAGGTTTGTAAGGTGTAATTTTTACCATAATGTTTAGCAATCATTCGCAGGCACGACGGTCCGCAATCCATGGCATCGAGTTGTTGGTAAAAAGGAAATGGCATTTACTTAAATTTTAGTACTTCTTTATCTGAAAAATAGTTTAATTATTTTATCATTTTGCATGTATGAACGCAACTTGGTATTATTTAATTCGTTCCAAAATATCCTTTGGCAGTAAAACATTTGTGCTGTTATTGCTTTGTTTAGTTTCTTTAGCAAAAACAATTGGCAAAATATGATATGATGTTTCCCAAACATAATGTTTCTTAAACATATTTGTATGTATCTTAAAAAGAATTTATCGCGTAGTGTTTGTAAGGTATAATTTTTACCATAGTGTTTGGCAATCATACGAAGGCACGAAGGATCGCCATCTCTGCCTGATCCTGTCTTGCCGACAGGCAAGCGGCAGGCAGGCATGGCATCGAGTTGTTGGTAAAAAGGAAAAGTCATTTTTTGTTAAAGATAAAATAAAATTTCTTATGGTTTGTTGATTATATACGCAATATACTATCATGTTTTACCAGTATGATCATTCGACTATAGTCTTATTTGTTAGAATAATATTAATAATTTTCGATCATGGTCGAAATCTCCACCTAATATTTCTTTTTTTTGGAAACTGAACAATCAAAATTTAAATAAAAACGAGTATATACACCCATAGCATTGTGCTGTTAAAGAAAAGTAAACGAGATTTTTTTTAAGATGAAGTAATTACTTATGATAATACCAGTTCTTTTATTACGGCCCCAATAAAGCCATAAAAAAAATATAATATTAAATATTATCCTCCTGTAATAAAAGATCATTAATCTCAAATATATCATAAACTTTAGGTAATTGATAACCATTAATAAATAATTTAGGAACTTCACTAACCTTACTATCTATGTAAAGCTTCTTATTTAGCGATTCCAACTCTATCATAAAATTAATAGAGTTGAGTTTATTAAATTCATTCTGCCATTCAGTTTGAGAAATTGATTTTGAATACCAATTTTCCAAAGCAATATATGCATCATCGCTTTCTTGAGTATGCAATATATTATATAACAAATTAATAACCGCAAAATACTCATCATTATCTACAGAAAAAATTATATTTAATGAAACCTTATCATTTTTTCTTATTAGTTTTTTCAGATGATGAAAAGACTCTGAACAACTTTTGCATGACAAGCTTAAAAAAGCAGTTATTATTACAGGATTGTTATGGCAACCATAAAAAAAGGAGTATTCATTTATTTGAAAATTAAATTTACTACCCTGTTTTAAAAGAGTGCTAAAAATCTGTGGATTATGTTTAAAAAAGAATAACATATCAGTGTTTTCAATTATTTTATTCTTCTGAATATAAAATGCCTTTAATAATAATATAAAGATTCCATTTGCCATAAATACGATTGAAACTAGCAATATTTCCCTGAATCTAGGAATTTCAAATTTACCTATTATAAGCAATAAGATAAACTCAATAACCAAGGTCAATTGGACAAGCATACAAAAGGGACAGATTTTCTTAATTTTAATTAATTGATAATATATAGAATAAAATGGGAAAAAAATGGAAAGAAGAGAAATGATCAATAGCACATTTAATCCACTATAATCTGGCATTATGAATAGAGTGTAAATACATGAAATAAAATAAATAATCCCTATATCACCCCAACTTATCCATCCATAAAAAACCGAAGCGGGTGTTTTTATTATTGCATCACAATCAAATCTAGAATTTAAATTACATATGTTCTTTGTGAATTTGTTATAAATTTTCAATTCCTTTAATACAATAAATAATGATAAGGTAAAACCAAATAATTTTGTAAATATTATGACACTAAAAACCAATGAAAAAAGATTACTTATTTCATCATTAAATAAAAATATTGGAATTAATATTGATATTAAAAAACAAGTAGGAATAATTAATTTAGTAACAATCCTGCTTTGTTTTTTTTTAATGTAATCTTTTTCTCCAGAATCGATTCCTGGCTTAATTCTAATAATAATACCAGAGCATCTTTCAAGGAACTTCTCTATTGAGACTTTTTTCTTTACTTTATATGAATCAGAATAACTTATATAGCCATCAATCATATCATATACAAATATAATTTGTCCATCTTCAATATTTAAATGTGCAATGAATGGATAATCTATATTTTTAATATCTGTGCTATTCATTCTATAGATCTCAAAATCTATATCCCATTCATTAAAAGCATCACAAACGACCTCTAGTGAAGGAAATAAATAATGGTTTGTAAGATACCTTTCAATAGTATCATTATTAACAGGGATTTTATAGTAATGAGCGACTGTCTGAATAACAACTACAATATTATCTTTTTTCATTATATACTAATCTCAGCAAAATGCTTTTATTTATTCATACTTTAATATTTCACTTGGATTCAATTTTAAAGATTTTCTTACTTTAGCAGAAGCAATCGAAACTATAAGTAAGAAAATTACTGCAATTGCAATTGTGATTTGCATAAATGGAAAATCTATTCTATATGCAAATGTTTCCAGCCATTTTGATGTTCCAATATAACCAATATATGCAGAAATAATTATGGAAGGAATAATATAAATAGATAACTCAAACAAAAAATCTTTAGTGATTACTAAATCTTGAGCACCAAACACTTTCTTTATGGCAAAGGTCTTTTGTTTTTGCTTTCCCAAAAACGAAATAACAGCTATTAATCCTATTATTGACAGTACTAGTGCAACTATGGCAAAAACTATTGTTGAAAAGGACATTTTTGAAACAACACTATATGATCTTTTAAAATCATCCTTTAAATATTTTATTTCAATTGGATAGCCATTGTTTTCAAATTTTTCAATAGTCGTTCTAATGAATCTAAATGAACTTTTGTCCATTTTTTTTAATTTTATAAAAAGATATTGCCAGTTTTCTGGGTTATATTGAATAAACAAAGGTTCTATTTTTCGATCTAAAGGTTTAAAGTGGAAGTTTTTTATAACTCCAATTATTCTACCCCCATTTAAAACGCCACATTCAAATCTTTTATTAATAGGATCCTTAAGATCAAGTTGTTTTACTGCCTCTTCATTTATTAAATATAATTGTTCTTTTTTGTCATTGAAATAATACTCAAATGAGTAGTGTTCAGGGAAATATGTCCCCTCTTTTAGCATTATATTAAAAGTTTCAAGAAATCCAATATCTGTAAATGCATAATATGCGTAAATATGACCATCTAATGTTTTGCTATCCCAATTAGTTATTTTTCTTTTAAACGTCAAATCAATGGGAAGTTCGCTTGCTGCGCAAACTGAAATAATATTTGGATCTTTTAATAAGATTTCTCTGATTAATTCAGATTTATATATCCATTGCGATGCAGGTAAATAAACAATTTTGTCGTAATTATAACCGATATCTTTCCTGCTAATGTAAATCATTTGGTTTGTAATGACAATTGCAAAAATTATTATAATAATTGAGATAGCCACCTGTAAAGCAATCCCGACAATCCGAGATTTTTGATTAATCCCAGAATTAACCATACTACTTAACGAAAAACTTGATATTTTAATTCTGCCAAGCAAATGAGTTAGGAATACAGGGAATAAAACAACTAAAAAAAACACAATGCTAATTATAATTATCAAATTCAACTGGCCTCCCAAATTAAATCCCAATGTATTACTCCAGAACTTGCTAATAGTATAAAATGTTAAAATAGATGTACTTATACAAATAATTATCAGTAAACTGTTCGTAAAAACATATTCGAATAGTATCTTGTCGGATGTTAGGCCAAGTATCTTTTTAATTGAAAACTCTTTCAATTTTGATAAATAAAGTGAATTACTTAGATTGAAGTAATTAAACAGCATTACAAATACAAGAATAATTGTCGCAGTTATTAGAAGAAGATTTAATCTTTTATCCCCCTTATTTTTAATCCAAGGATCATCGAAGCTATTATTAAAGTGAATATCTTTTAGGGGTTGAAATTTTAATAAGGGGTAGTTCTTCATATGATCCTTCAAAAAATGTTTAAGATGTGTTAATTCTGAAGAAGAAAATGTCTTGTTTTTATTAAGTAATATATAGGTTTGTTGATTTTGTGCGGTAATCCAACTATTAAAGTTGCTAATCATAGGGGTAATTGCATCAAATTGAATATGTGACTCCTTTGGTATATCATCAAAAACACCCATAACAGTATAATCATGACCATATCCACTATGTATTTGTTTTCCAATCGGGTCGTCTTGTCCAAATAGTTGTAAACGTGTATGATTAGTAATAAAAATAATTCTTTTATCGCTAGTACTAAATGAATTAATATCTCCTAATAAAAGTTTAAATGTAAAGATCTTTACAAATGATGGATCACAAATTGCTCTTTGAAAAACACCTTTGTAATTTTGTGTATACATTAATTCCTTCTGAATCAGGGAAAAGTTTGTAGCTTCTTTTATTTGAGGAAACTCATCTTTTAAAGCTTGTCCAAGTGGAGCTGGAGTAAATGGAGTAATATCCCTTGAATACTCTGAATTACCAATAGTAATTACTCTATATATATTTTCTTTATTCGTATGAATAGCCTCATAACTAAACTCAGTTTTTAAGAAGAAGAATATACAAAGTAGGATTACAAATCCTATTGTTAACACAATAAAATTAAAGAAATAAATTGTACTATTAAACTTTAACTGTCTAAAGAAACTAATAACTAAATGTTTGAACATTAAATGTAGAATAATGATTTGTAAGAATTATTAATTGGATTGACATAAATTATACTTTCCTAATATAATTTCATAATTAGAAATATCAGGACAAATTGAATTATTATAACAACCAGAACAAGGTAGAACATTCTTTCTGAGAAGTCTCCAAAATTGATTTTTATCTAATTCTTTATATATTGCTTCTTGTAGTGTTGTAAGCCTAATATTACCTAATGGTATACCATTTATATTTGAATATATCATTCCATCATTATTAATAGTTAGTTTACCAAAGAAGTTGTAATTTATGCTCTGTTTCCTATTTATTTCGTTTAAACTATATTTATCTTTAAATAGCATTTTTTTATCTATAAATACATTTTCTTCAAAGAAATCGAAGTTTTTATGGTTATAAATTGCCTTAAGATCAATTCTGGAGGCATCCAACTTCATAGTTATGAGATCTAATTTCTTAAGTTGATCCTCGGAGTTTATAAAGAAAGTGATTATATAGTTTATAAAATTTTTTTCAAGGATGTTTTGCAATTCACTAATCTCTATATTATCTATATTATTAATTATTATATTAATAAAAATATTTTTATTAATTAAATAATGCCAATTCCTGAAAAACAGAACTGAATTTACATATAAAACAGTCTGAAATTTTTTATTCTGCAAATAAAGAAGAATATCTTCAAGTCCATTATATCTAAATATATCACCTCCAGATATATGTAACGTATTAATTGGAATACCGCTAAATAAATCAATTAGGTTCTTTACATCCTCTACTTTTAATTCGCTCTTAGGATTTGTTCTTTTACAGGTAAATGTTTGTTTGTAACCATATGAGCAAGAATCACAATCTAATTTACAACTTCCATTTAAATAAATATTTACTTCTGAAAGGTAGTTTAATATTTCTTCGCCTATTGTTCGATCTTTTTTATTAGTTAAGAATTCTATTCCTTTTTGTATTTTAATACCTTGAGTAAACTGAATTGCTTGTTTTTTTTCAGAAGAGTAATCCAGAATATTGCCCATATTGTTTTCAATTATCTTCTTAACAAATTCAAATATTTGCCTTCTGTTTCTATACATATCCCTATCTAATACGACGGTCTTATTAGCTGAGGATTGTAATTTATTAATTATTTTTCTCCCTATTTTACTATTACTAATAAAAAAATGACCGTTCAATGTATTATAAAATAATATCTCATCCTTACAGTTTATATGAACAAATGGATATAGGTAAAGTAAAATGTTTGAATTCATAATATATTTAAAATGTATATTCATATTCTTGCTGTATCCAATCTAATTTTTCAGGATTCTCTTCTAAATATTCGACAATAAAAATTAATTTTTCTTTGTAAGTTTCATATCTTGTAAATCCTTTACAATTAATAACTTCATCATTAATATTTAAATAAAACATACATTGTTTACAATCGTAAATATTGTAGCATTGAGAACATAGCTTTAGCAATTTTGTATAATTAGTGTTATACCTATCTTTAATCCTTCCGAAATGAATATCTACACCTGTAGTATTAACTTCTCCAAGTGAGTATTCGTGATCAATCCGCTCACAAGGTAATAATTTACCATTTGCTGTAATAAACAACTTCTTGGTCATTGGGAGACAAGTACCTGTTGGAATTAACGATCTATTTATCCTATTCGCATAAAAATCATTATAATCACCTTTATTAAAATAGAGTCCTCTACTTAAAAAACTAGTAATTAATTCACCTATTGGGGTATTTAAAAAAAGTTCGGATTCAATCATTTGGTAATTTTCGCTTTCATGTAGGCTTGTATTCAGGTTTTTATAAGTAAGCCAAAAAAGGTCTCTTTTGTTATTCTTAATACCTGATGTTCTAAGCTCACTAATAGTAGGTGTTTTATGAAACTCCTTTTGTATGAAGTTTTTAATTTCTTCAACAGAATTTAAATTATGTAGTACGGCATTAAAATTTATTTTCTTTCTAAAATATTCAGGATAATTCTCTTTTATATAGTTTATATTTTCTATTATTTCGTTAAATGCCTCCTTCCCATTTGAATATTTTCTAAATCTATTATTAGCTCGATTCCCATCCAAACTTATCAGTAAATCAATATCATTTTTAACCAAGAAGTCAGTATTTTTTTTTAGATAAGTGCCATTTGTAGTCATATTAAAAACAAAATAATTATGTTCAAGCTTAAGCTTTTTTGTATAGTTAATTATTTCTTTAATTATATCTGGTCTGAGTAAAGGTTCGCCCCCATAAAAGCTTATAATTATTGGGCGTTTATGTGAAGTATTGTGGATTGAATTCCAGTAAACTAATAAATAATCAAGAAGTTTTTTTGCTATTGTTACATCCAATGTATTTTTGGCTCTTTTTTCATTATATTCATAAAATTCACCATAACCACAATATGTACAATTTAAATTGCATTTTTCTGTTACTTCAAACGTTATCTGTTTAATATTTGAAAATATTTTAAACAATTGGTGTTCAGTTATACTACCATTAAAATTTTTCTCAATATCAATTTCTTCAAAATACCCATTTGCTTTAAAATCTGACAAAAGAGTCAAGTTTAATTCCTCAGATGATGAAATTCCCAAATTATTATTGTGAAATTTATTATCTAAAGATTCTTCTATAAGAATATTTAAATTTGCATTGCTAAGTGTCAAAATTTGTTCCTTTAAAAAATAAACATAGTAATTATTGTTTTTTGTTTTAAAAGGAAATACTGTTTTCATGTGCTTTATATTGTTTAAAATAATAATTAAAGGAAAGTGTAATAGCACACTTTCCTTCTCTCAATTTTTTGATTAACACTGTAGGCTACATACAGCCCCACCAGGAGAGGTCAATCCTTCTAATGCATTAAAATATGCATTGTCGCAATGGTTAGATGAGCCACAACATCCGCATCCACAACTTCCACTTGGTGTTTTAACACCTCCTTTTATGGCCCTTAGCTGCCATTTCTGTAAACTCGTTGCATTTGCTTGAGTTAAGTTTAATTTCTTTTTCATTATTATGTTTTTTGAATTTCCCCTACTCTATTTTAGGTTTTTCGGGTTTCACCTTTGAGCTCAATTAAAAGTTAAACTAATACTAAAATACCAACCTGCAAAGAGTGATAAAAGCACAAAAATGCCCAAAAATCATTTCCGTATCGATTTTGGCATTTTTCGTATCGGAATCTTTGTTCTTCGTAGGAATTATTTTGACGAACGAAAGTGTGTTTTAAAACACATTAACCTAAAACCAAATATTTCGATTTAATAAACTTTATTAAATCCCGATATCGCCTTTCGGCTATTTTAAGTTCAGTTCCATTTTGTAAAACAACCATCTTTACAGGATTTGATCGAATATTTTTAATAAATCCAATGTTTATTATAAACGATTTATGTATTTTAAAAAAATTTAAATCGGGTAATTTTTCCTCAACCTGGCTTAGGCATTTACAAATTGTAAAATGTTGATCGTTATAACATACAATCCGCGTATATGATTCAATAGACTCTAAATACAACACATCTGTGAGCTTAACAAATTCAAATACATCATTTTTATAATTGATACAAAACTGTGTTCCTTTTTCCATACTATGTAATTTAAGCCAGTCTAAGGAAACTAACAAATCCCCAGACTGGCAATCAAATAAACTTTATAGAACATTAATAGAGAGTATTTTCCAGTTGGTAAACACTTTCGAGTGCTTTAAATAATGCTTTTTGTCTGCTACCCGGGACAAACAATCGTTTACCATTTTCGAGCATGATCATTGGGATATCATCAGGGAAAATTACCTGTATCATTCTAAGATTAATTAAGTAGTTCTTAGATACACGAAAAAAGCCCTGCGACCAAAGTATTTGCTCAATTTCGGTGATATTCATAGTTAGCTCAATTTTTTCTTCATTCAGTAAAACCATATAATCAATACCTCTCATCGATTCGAAGTACAAAATCTGGTTTAAGTTTGCTGCAACTTTTCCTTTTTTTGAAGGAAGATTGATATTAAAATTTTTTATCATATCGCAATTAATTTAGTTATACTTTCCTGGTAATAATTTTATTTATTGGCATTTCGATACTATACTGATTAATTAATGGATCGATACATACTCTGCCCCCAATCATATTTACAGATTGATTTAACACTTCGTAGTTAAAGGATTGAAATGTATTTACATCATTTTCATCAATTTGCTGGTCATTTGGATTATTCATAATGCAGTCATCAGTCGATTGAACGTAAATAGTTACTTTATTCGAAAATACCTGCTCAAATCCAAGCTCAATTTTTCCACTTTTAATAGTAAAAGCAGCAATATTGATTAATCGATTAATCGAATTCTTAAGTAGTTTATAATCTGTATTAATTAAAAACTTTGCAGCTGTTCCATTAAACATACCAATAACTTCCAAGCTAATTTCTTCCATACCAAGGTCATTGCGTTTAACCATAAAGTTTTCAGCTATTGTCCATAACAAATCATTCAGATTAAACTTTTGAATTTTCAACTCATAAGCATTCGATTCAAACTGTGAAAGCTCAATTACACTCTCAACAAAACCTAATAGCACATTACTGCTGTAAATTATTCGTTGCGCATATTCTTTTGGTTTACCATCAATCATTTGCCTGTCCATTAATAAACGAGAGAATCCCATTATTGAGTTTAGTGGAGTTCTTATACCGTGCGATATATGTGAAAGAAAATTTTTCCTTACATCGTTGCCCGACTGCTTATTGGCAATATCGACATATTTTTGAGGGTTATTAAGAGGTTTCATAGTTATTGTTTCGGTTTAATTTAAATCCTTTAGTACCTTTTTAGCCGGTTGTTTGTAATACGAATCATGGCTTACCAATTCGTTCAAAATAACTATGGCTTTATTATTCTGATTGGTTTTTATATAGCACAATGCCAGATACCATTTTGCCTGCTCAATAAACAAATTGTTGTTATTGGTAATTATTGTCTGAAATGAATTAGTAGCCTTCTTGTATTTTTCAGTTTCCATGAGCGAAATACCTGAATATAAGTTGGCAGCCATGTCGCTTGCTCTTTTATGAATAACTTGTTCGAAAAGAATTACAGCATCCTTGTAATTTTCATTTTCGTATTTTTCGAGTGCCGAAATCAATATCAGATCAACCTCTTCGTTTCCCGATCTGTAAGTTACCGACACATCATAAGGTGTAAAATACTTATTATAAATTGCATTGTTATCCATGGCAGGTTTGTTGGTGTTGTAAACAATACTGCCTGTAGCTATAAGTAAAGCAACAGAGGCAGCAGCATAGTAAAACCTTCGGTCTAAACGTTTTAGGGAGAATAGCATTGAACGTTCTGAATGTTTATGGATAGTATCTATTTTGTTACGGAGCATCATTACATCTTCTTCGAGGATGGCCTTATTTATTTCTGAATACAATAGAAAATCATTTTTAAGCTCGTAATCAGAATCCATTTTTTGCTCAAAACGCTGCATTTCGGCAACATCAAGATCTCCGTACAAATATTTATCAACCAGATTATTATATAGTTTCATCTGTTAATAATTTTATTGTTTAGATTGGATGTAATCCGCATGATGAATCAGCATCCAGGTATTTATTAAAGCGAATCATGCTCGTAATAGTTTTGCCAAACAGTACCTTAAAATATTTATTATGTACAATTAATTTCCTGGAGGTGGAGGAGGTGGTGGTGGAAGTGGATCATCACCTTGAGGATCACCATCACCTCCTTTTATTTTTTGCATCTCAGGCAGGTTAAGAATCTCAAATATCGGAGATAAAACCCGCTTCTTTTCTTCCTGTTTTTTTAATTGTAATTTTTTCATGGTTTTGGTTTAATTTATTTAGGTTATTAATTGCTGTTTATTATAAGTGCTTTTTTGACTTAAAATCTGACCCTGTTTTTTCAATTATTTTTTAGTCATTTTTTTAACTTACTGTATATCTGATAGATAATTTTGTAAAAATATTTTTTGCTATAACTAATCAGTTTAAATTATCAGACTCGTATCATTAGGATAAATGTCTCAAGATTTTTTTAATGAATTGATTTTGTATTGAGAAATGCTTTTTTTGTAGATTTACTTTCTATTTTATGTAATCATTTAATGAGAATAGCCATTTTCATTTTTATTTTATTTGTACATTCTTCAAAGATGTATTGTCAATCAGTTAATTTAGAATTAAATGAAAATGATGCTTATTCATATTTTAAAAAGGGTTATGCCTGTATAAATAATGGAAAAATTGATAGCGCCTTTATTTATTTCACCAGCATTACAGATTATTATCAAAAGACGAATAATAAAACATATTTAGCACCGGCCTACGTCAATCTGGGTATTGTATATAAATTATATGGTGATTATGTAAACGCTATAAAGTTCTATGATAAAGCAGAGATTTTATTTAAAGAATTAAATAAAATAGATCAATTAGTCTCTATCTATATAAACAAAGCAAACATTATTGAGATTCAAAAAGATTATAAAAAAGCCGAGCAATACTATTTAAAAGCGCTGGCTATTTTGAAACAAAATCCATTAGAAAACAAACAACGTATTGCATTAATTTACAATAATTTAGGAATTATTTACAGAAATATTGGCCAAAATAATAAAGCGATAGAATATTTTTTAGAAAGTATTAAACTAAAAGGAAATTCAGATAAATCATTTTTAGCATATGGAAATCTCGCTTTATCATACGAAAAATTGAATGAACTAAACGAAGCAAATCAATATTATTTAGAAACCCTAAAAAATATAGAGCAATATTATGGCAAAACAAATATTTTTTATGCATTAAATCAGATGAATTATGGAACATTTCTGGTTAATAAAAAAAACGATCGAATAAATTCAATTGCTCATTTAACTAATGCCCTATTAATTTACAAATCGGTTTATGGTGAAAAAAGTACTGATTTATCATTTTGTTATAACCGAATTGGGGAATATTATTTAGTTACACACGATTATAAAAGTGCATTAATAAGTTTTCAGAAATCATTGGTTGCTTTAGCTGAAAATTTTAACGACACAATTGACTTTACTAATCCTGAAATTCGTTCTGTTTTATCGAAAACCCATCTTTTAAGTACCTTGAAGAACAAAACCAGAGTATTAAAATTACTATCTGAAAATGAGCAAGCCAAAAATAACTACCTGAAATCTGCTTTAAAAACTAATATTTTAGCAATTGAAGTGTTAAAACAATTACGTACTGGGTATTTAAGCGAAGAGAGCAAGCTCTATTTAGCTGGAAATGAAAGTGATATTTATAATGAGGCTATTGAAATCTGTTATTCTCTTTTTAAAACATCTGGCAATAATTATTATGCGCATGAGGCTCTCAGATTTGCCGAACTTGGTAAGGCAACTATTTTAGCCGAAGCGATGCAAAATAATTTAGCTCTCATACATGGTAATATTCCACCATCAATTATAAATGATATTGCTGCAACAGACAAGAAATACTGGATGATAGAAGAACTAATTTATGAAGAAAAAAGAAAACCAAATCCTAATCTAACCAATATTGATAAATGGAACGACTTGTTATTTGAACTTAGTGAAGATAAAGACCTTTTAACAAAAGAAATTGAACAAAAATATCCACGCTATTACGAACTAAAATACGACAGTATAACCATAGATTTAAAGAAAATTCAGAAATTACTAAGTAGAAAAGAAGTGCTTATTGAATATTCCGTTAGCAATAATGCATTATATACCTTCATTATTACCAAAAGCAAGTACCATTTGTATTATCAGCCAATTGATTCAGTATTTTATCGTGCAATTGATTCGCTTATAATAAGTATAGCACAAAACAATCTGGCAAAACATAACCTGAAAGATTATGCGATGTTTAAGAAGACATCATTTACACTTTATAATTACCTTATAAAACCATATACTGAATATCTTAAACAAAAAGAATTAATAATTATTCCGGATCAAAAACTGGCATATATTCCTTTCGAAGTGCTTATTAAGCAAGATATTAACGAGAATACATTGAGATACAACCAATTGCCCTATTTACTTTTTGATAACCCTATAAGTTATTCCTATTCAGCAAAGTTATATTCCGACAATAACCATCGAAAGAAAAGAACCGGACAAAAAATAATCACACTAGCTCCTGATTATAAGAGTCAGGAAACTCCTAATCCAAATACACTCCAAACCCGGCAGCAATATCGCGAAAAGCTATTTCCTTTAAAAGGAACAAAAGTAGAAGCTATAAAAATTGCACAATTATTACATGGTGACACTTTACTTGACGAAAATGCCAGTGAATATAATTTCAAAAGACAAGTATCAGATTATGATTTACTGCATTTGGCTATGCACACTATATTAAATGATAAGGATCCAATGTTTTCGAAGATGGCTTTCTCTGTTAGTAACGATACCATCGAGGATGGATTTTTAAATACTTTTGAGGTATATAATTTAAAATTAAACTGCCGAATGGCAGTGCTAAGTTCGTGCAACACCGGATCAGGGTTATTAAATAAAGGCGAAGGAGTGATGAGTTTGGCTCGTGGGTTTATTTATGCAGGTTGTCCGTCAATAATAATGACCTTATGGACTGTTGAAGACAAATCAGGTGTTCAACTGATGATCAATTTTTATAAAGCTTTACAGCATGGTAATAATAAAGCTAAATCATTGCAAAAGGCTAAAATCAGGTTTCTTGAACAGGCCGATCCGTTAAAATCACATCCTTATTATTGGTCGGGCTATGTTGCCATTGGAAACAAACTCCCTTTATTTTCGAAACAA
The DNA here is from genome assembly GCA_034002805.1 of Bacteroidales bacterium. Taxonomy (GTDB): domain Bacteria; phylum Bacteroidota; class Bacteroidia; order Bacteroidales; family UBA12077; genus UBA12077. Next base: position 20,949 of record JAVEZW010000035.1, read on the forward strand.
T
>JAVEZW010000036.1:0-20707 GCA_034002805.1 Bacteroidales bacterium
GAATTAAAGCATGAATTAAAGTACGATTTTGCTGAGTTTGGTAAAAGTGTAAAGAACTTTTTTAATGATAATAAATGAGGCCGGCTTTCCTTTAAAAAGTCATTTGAGTTTTAGTTAATAATTATCAGAGGGATGACTTTAAATAGTCTCCCTTTGATTCACAAATTAGATTAAAAGTTATGAAAACGAGTCATAAATGGATTGAGAATAATGTTATGATAGAGGTGCAGGGCAATCTTGATCTTAAAGTACTGCTCGAAGCAAATGCATTTATCCTTAGTAGTCCAAAATTTGATTGTATGAATTACCAGATATTTAATTTTCTGGATGTTGAAAATATAGAAATCTCACACAATGAAATGAAGGTGTTTTCAATGTTGCAAAAAGGGACAATGAGGTGGAATAACTCAATTAAAATTGCACTTATTGCGGTTAACCAACAATTGATCAGCGATTTTGATTTATACCTGGCCGAGATGAGAATTGCCGGATTGGAATGTGAGCTTTTCGGTGATTTGAATGAAGCATTAAACTGGTGCAAAGTATAAATGTTTTAGAAATACTCAGAAAAAGAATCTTTTTAAACTTTTTAAAAATTAACAGCTATGAAAAATCTATTTGCAATAATATTGATTATCCTGATCCCTGTAGTGGTTCATGGACAGGAATATGTTGATTTTGCATCAAAGGATGATGTAAAATTCGAATACAAATGGAGAAAGAAAAACCTTCTGAAAAGCGATAGCCCATATGTGCTTTACCTTAGAATTAAAAATAACGGATTTGAGAAAAAGCTGGTCAGTTTTGAACTGTTCTATTTTTGGAACGGCGTTGTTCATTCTCGAAGTGGATACAAGGAGTATTGTATTCGCCCAGGCCAAAAAATCGGCGGAAAGAGATGGAACCTTGCATTTCAATCAGATATAAAAACGTTGGAAGAAATTCATAACAGAAGTTTTACCTGGGAAATAGAATATATAAATGTAGAAGAGAATGAACTTTGCAGATCTAATTTAAAACTTAAACTGGAACCTGCACATAACATGAAAATATCAAAATAAATAAAAAATAAGAACTATGAAAAAGTTATTACTGTTATTTAGCTTGCTGGCCTTCATTACAATTAATGTTAGCGCTCAGGAGAATTATGCAATCGGTCTTCGGGCTGGTGGAACATCCGGATTAACTTTCAGAATGATAACTTCCTCAGGATCGGAATTTGAAGGAATAGCCGGATTCTGGAATCACGGTGTTTCGGTTACTGCACTTTATAAAAAGAGAAATAACGCTTTTGATGTCAACGGATTGAATTGGATTTATGGAGGAGGAGGACATGTTTCGCATTATGGCGCAAAGTTTAACAGAAACAACGAACCATATTGGCATACTAATTACCCCACTTATGTTGATTATACTACATTTGGATTTGGTATTGATGGTCTTGTCGGGATGGAATATAAGATTCCAAAAATACCCGTTGCTGTAAGTTTTGAGTTTAAACCATTCTTTGAGGTTATTTCAAATGGCGATGTTTGGGTTTCAATGGATCCCGGTTTAGGAATTAAGTTTGTTTTCTAAATAGTTTATGTTTTTGTTTAGAAACGAATCTGGCAACAATAAAAATTGCCAGATTTTTCATTTGAGGTTTAATTAGATAATTGAAAATTGAGTAAGTTTGACCTAATAATTTATGTTAAATCGTTAAGTTTTTATCATAAAAATAGAAACATTTTTAGTTCGTTTTTTGTTTTACGAGTTGATAATGTTTTAATTAACAATAAGTTGGTATGCAGATAAAAACAGAAACACCCGAGCACTATATAACCCAATTACCAGAAGAACGAAAATTGGTAGTTGAAAATCTAAGAAAAACTATTCGTGAAAATTTACCCAAGGGTTTTACCGAAACCATTAATTATGGAATGATTGGGTATGTGGTTCCTCATTCGGTATATCCCAAAGGGTATCACTGCGATACGAAACAACCACTTCCGTTTATAAATATTGCTTCGCAAAAAAGCTTCATCGCTTTATATCACATGGGTATTTATGCCGATAAAGCTTTATACGACTGGTTTGTAAGTGAATATCCAAAGCATTGCAAAACAAAGCTCGATATGGGCAAAAGTTGTATCCGGTTTAAAAAAATTGACGATATTCCATACAATTTGATTGCTGAACTTGCAAAAAAAGTTAGTCCGCAAGATTGGATTAAACTTTATGAAACGAATTTTAATAAATAGGGCAATCTAATCGTTAATTCTTGAGGTTTAATGGGTAAAATGTTGTGATTTAAACCTATCAGATAACATAAAACAAAATATTTAATAATAACACACAAAGCATTAAACTTAGTTTGTGTAAATTTGTTTAATATAAATTAAACAAACATGTTTCTATAAATGAGAATTCTTTTAACCGGGGCTAATGGATATATAGGAAAAAGATTATTGCCAAAGTTGCTCGAACAGGGCCACGAAGTAGTTTGTTGTATAAGAGATAAGAAACGTTTTCCAACCGAAGGGTTTTATAATAACCCCAATATCACAGTTTACGAAATTGATTTTTTAAAAGATTATTCTCAAACCAGTCAATTGCCACAAATTGATGCAGCGTATTATTTAATTCATTCCATGAGCGATAATTCATCGCATTTTGAAAAACTGGAGGAGTTGTCAGCAAAAAACTTCGTTAAATTAGTTCAGGACGTAAAACCAAAGCAAATTATTTACTTGGGTGGAATTACAAACAAAGAGATTCTTTCGAAACATTTGGCATCGAGGAAACGAGTTGAAGAAGTGCTTCGCGAGAGCGGTATTCCGGTTACATCTTTAAAAGCAGGAATAATTGTTGGTTCAGGGAGTTCTTCATTCGAAATTATTCGCGATCTGGTCGAAAAACTGCCCGTAATGGTTACTCCCAAATGGCTCAACACGAAAACGCAACCAATAGCCATAAGCAATGTGCTTGAATATTTAACCGGAGTTTTAGGTCGCGAAGAAACTTTCAATAATTCATACGATATTGGCGGACCCGATGTTTTAACTTATAAACAAATGCTGCTTCAGTTTGCTGAAGTGCGTGGGTTAAAACGGTTTATTCTTACCATTCCGGTAATGACACCAAAAATATCGTCATATTGGCTTTATTTCATAACAAACACATCTTTTAAGCTTGCATCAAATCTTGTAAATAGCATGAAGGTTGAGGTTGTCGCTAAGGATAATGATTTGCGTGATATTTTAAAAATTCAATCAATATCCTATAAGGATGCAGTAAAACTTGCTTTTCAGAATATAGAACAAAACAGCGTAGTCTCGAGCTGGAAGGATTCACTCAGCTCAAGTTATAAAGACAATTCTCTTTTTGATCATATCCATGTTCCGACTAATGGCTGTTTTATTGATAAGCGTATAAAACCAATTTATGCTGATGTTGAACAGGTATTGGAGAATATTTGGTCGGTAGGAGGCGAGCGTGGTTGGTATTATGCAAATTGGCTTTGGTCTTTACGAGGTTTTCTCGATAAGGTATTTGGCGGAGTTGGGTTACGCCGGGGGCGTACAAATAATACGATTATAAATGCAGGCGATACGCTCGATTTTTGGCGTGTTTTGGTTGCCGATAAAAATAATAAAAGACTGCTTTTATATGCCGAAATGAAATTGCCTGGTGAAGCATGGTTGGAGTTTAAGATCAATCAAAAGGAAGGAAAACACTATTTGGAGCAATGCGCAACCTTCAGACCTAAGGGCCTTTTGGGTAGATTATACTGGTATGTCCTTTGGCCTGTTCACTATTTTGTTTTTAATGGGATGGCTAAAAACGTGGCTTCTTATTAATAAAAAACCTTAAAACAAAATAGATTTTGTTCTAGTTAGCCAGTAACTCTCAAAAGATTGGATTAAACTATATGCAGCAAATTTTAATGAACAGATTTGATTGGTAGGTTTCTTTTTATTTTATAATAGTGCATGAGATTTACTTAATTGCTAAGGCATTCTCATAATCTTCATCGGTAATTGTATAAATATAAATATTTTCAACAGAAACACCTTGTTTGTATTCCCAACTATTTATATCCAAAATGTTTCTAGGTTGGCCATCATTCTTCCTGTATATTATTCGTTTTTCATTATTAAATGTTATAAAAGTAGAATCTGCCGGAGAAATTAATAATTCAATGTCTGACCAATAAAAATAAACAGTTTCATTATTAATAGGTAAAGAAAAGGTAATATCATGAGGAGATTGATTTGCTATACCTGCATTATATATAGTTAGTTCTAAAGGGTAAGTGGAATGATTTTTTATAATAAGTTCAGCAACAGGATCAGCTGGTTCTGGCCCACACGAAATAATAAATAAAATTGCTAATAGGATTGTATATTTTTTCACCTTTTATTTACTTAATTTCTATGGCATTTTCATAATCTTCATCGGTAATAAAATATTCATATTCGTATAAATAGTCACCTACTTTACCACCAATCCAGCTATTAATATCAAGAATATTTCTTATTTGGTTGTCTTCTCTTTTATATATCAACCTTTTAGTTTTATTGAACGTTATATAAGCTGAATCAGAACTCATTCCAAAAGGTTCTTGCCCACTTTTATTGTAAAAATCATAGTTAAATTCTGTACCTGACGTTATTGTAATATAAGTATCTGTTATTGGAGAATTCACAAAATAGGCTTTAAATATACCCAACTCGACAGAATACCTTGAATCATTATGAATTGTGTATTTTAAATGAGTATCATATGGTTCTGGCCCACACGAAATAATAAATAAAATTGCTAATAGTAATATGTATTTTTTCATCTTTTTTTTACTTAATTTCTATTGCATTTTCATAGTCTTCATCGGTAATAAAATATTCATATTCATATAAATAGTCATCAACTTTACCACCAATCCAGCTATTAATATCTATTATATTTCTTGGATTCAAATCATCTCGTCTGTATATAATACGTAAATTATCATTAAAATCTAGATGCACAGAGTCTGCTGTTCCTCCAAAGGGTAATAAATTATAGTTAGATAATTCACCATCGACTATAAAAAAATAACTTATTTCAGAATTAGGTTCTAATACAAATGTTGTGTCTTGAGAATTCTGATTTGGCAGCCATGCATTAAAAACTGTTAATTCAATATTATGAGATGAATCATTTTTTATATAAAGATTTGCTCTGGATTCTTTTTCTGGCTCACACGAAATAATAAATAAAATTGCTAGAAGTAATATGTATTTTTTCACCTTTTCTTTATTTAATTGCTAGGGCATTTTCATAATCTTCATCGGAAATGTAATATGTATATATGAAATAACTATTTGCTACTTTTCCACCTTCATAGCTATTAATATCCAGAATATTTCTGGGATTTAAATCATCTCGTCTGTATATAATACGTTGCGTATCACTAAAAACTATGTAAGCGGAATCAGGATATCCAAATGGCAAAAAGTAAGATGCGTTTTCCCCATCAACATTATAATAATACCTGAACTCTGAATTAATGGCTAATTTTATTAAGGTATCCTTAAGTCTCAGATTTGGCAGCCATGCATTAAAAACCTCTAATTCAATATCAAAAGATGATGAATTCTTGATGATAAAATCGGTTCTGGTTTCAGGTTCTCCATTTCCGCATGATGAAGTCAGTAAACCAGCAAATGTCATTAAAATTAGAACCTTTTTCATTTTTTCACTAAATATCACACCCTGTTTGTAACTAGAATAATGATTACTCTTTAGCCTTTTTTCTCGACAGTTCGAGCATTTCTTCTAATTCCTTTACCAAATCTTCTGAGTGTTTATTAACCATATCGGTGGTAAGCGGATTGGCTGCTATCCAAACTAATTTATTTTCTGCATCAAGCTTTGTAATAAATGTTAAATTTTTAACTTTTTTCTGATGCTCAATACGGAGCGCAATTTTGTTCTCGTTTACAACACTCAGTGTTGTTTTTCCTTGTCTTATTGAATTACCACTGGTAATAGTTTTAAAATTGATTATAACTTCGTTTAACATGGGTTGATAAGTGGCGGGTAATTCTTGTCCAAAAATCTCGGTAACAAAAAACACCAAACTGGCTGCTATAAGGAATCTTGCTATTTTCATAATTCTAATTTTAATTTAGTAATGATAAGTGTCTTTTCATCGAAATATAAGAGCATACAAAATAGAACATTTTTACTAAAAAGTAAAATTTAAAGGAGTAAAAACTAAGGTATGCGTTAATATCTTTATGGTTGAAAATTGGTTTGGTTTTATATATTGATTTGATTTCTAGCAAAATCAATCGCCAATAAGCAGGATTTTATTAATTTTAACCATTGATGTCCAATATAAAATGTAAATCTTGTAATTTGAATAATACTGTTTTTTATTTCAGATTTCGCCACTATGTGGCTTTATTTTATATACTAATTAATGCTACAAAGATTATACTGCTACGCAGTATTTATTTAAGCAACGTAGTTGCTATATCTTTGTAAATAAATGTATTATTAAAAATTTAGAGCAACGTAGTTGCGACATCTTTACCAGGTGAAATCTTTACTGGACAAAAGTGAATTTAACTGTTAAATCAATTTTTTAAATGACAAATAAAACAAATTAGGATTATGGATTTGATTGATCTCGGATACAATGATGATTTTGAAAGTTTCAGACTGAACAATAACCTTCAAACTTTTGAAGTAGGCCGTGTGGTTGCAGAACATAAAGAGCGGTATGTTGTTAAAACTACAAAAAATGAGTTTGATGCCGAAATAACCGGGAATATGCGTTTTACAGCAAAAAGTCGCGAGGATTTCCCTGCTGTGGGTGATTGGGTTGCATTAATAGCCTACGAATCTGATTTTGCAATTATTCATGCTATTTTACCACGATTTTCTGTTATTAAAAGACAGGCTGTAGCTCATTTTGGCGAAATTCAGATTATAGCTGCAAATATCGATTATGCTTTCATCGTTCAATCTGTTGACAGAGATTATAATATTAACCGGATTGAACGATATCTTACTATTTGTAATTCATCAAAAGTTAACCCACTTATAATTCTTACCAAAACCGATTTGATAACCGAAGAAAGGTTGTCAGAAATCATGGAGAGTATTAAAAAGAGAATCAAAGATATTCCGGTCATTGCAATCAGTAATGAGTTGAAAGTTGGTTTAGAAAAAGTTAAATCACTTATAAAAAAGGGAAAAACTTACTGCATGCTTGGTTCTTCAGGTGTTGGAAAATCAACCTTGTTAAATAACCTGGCTCAAAAGGAAATTATGAAAACGGACACGATCAGCCAGAGTGCAAATCGGGGAAAACATATTACCAGCCATCGGGAACTAATTGTTTTAGAAAGCGGAGGATTGTTAATCGATAACCCTGGAATGCGAGAGGTAGGTATTGCCGATTCAGCAAGTGGATTGGAAAAAACATTTGATCAGATAATTCAAATTGCTCAACAATGCAAATTTGCCGATTGCAAACATATTAATGAAACTGGTTGTGCAGTACTCGAGGCTGTCGAGAACGGCACAATTGATCATGCATCGTATGAAAACTATCTTAAAATGGAGCGAGAAAAAACTCATTTTGAGTCATCGGTTGCCGAAAAGCGTAAAAAGGATAAGGCTTTTGGTAAAATATTGAAGGATTATTATAAAAAAGATATAAAACAAAAACGTTAATTGGTTTGTAAACTGCTGAAAAGTGATAATAAAAAGAGGTTGTCTCAAAACACATAGAAACGTCCTTGGACTTTCTATCGTGTTTTATACGTTACTGCTTATTAGTAAAATATAAAAACGTTTCCATGTCCTCTGGACGATGGAAAGTTCTTTTGAGACAACCTCTTTGAATCTATGCTATTCCCATCTCTTCTTTAATTGCTTTTGCCAGTCGCTTAACTCCTTCTTTGGTTTTTTCTATCGACATATAAGAGAAGTTTAAACGCATGGTGTTTTTGCCGCTTCCATCACAATGGAATACGCTACCTAAAACGAAAGCTACATTATTTTCGATTGCTTTTTTAAACAATACTTCGGCATCCATATGTTCAGGTAAACGTAAAAATAAGAACAATCCACCTTCAGGTTCGGTCCAGATAACACCTTTTGGCATGTTTTCGCGGAAAGCCTGTAACATAACCTTGCGTTTTTCGCGATAATTTTCAATCGTTTTTTTCAGATTTTCATCAAAATAACCCTTTTGCATGTATTTAGCAGCAATCATCTGATTTAATACCGGTGTACACAAATCTGTCGATTGTTTTGCTGTAACAAATTTATCAACAATGCGTTCTTCGGCAATTACCCAACCAATTCTGAACCCCGGAACAAAAGTTTTTGAAAATGTACCTAATAATATTACATGACCAGAGTTATCAAGCTCAAAAATGGTTGGCTGTTCTTTTCCTTCGAAACGAATTTCGCGGTAAGGACTATCTTCAACAATCAGAACATCATATTTTTTTGCAAGAGCTATTATTTCAAGTCTTCGTGATTCGGGCATGGTAATACCTGCAGGATTTTGAAAATCAGGAATAACATAAATAAATTTTGGTTTAGTACCTTGTTTTTTTAATTCTTCTAACTTCTGTTCCAAAAGATCAGATCTCATTCCCTGATCGTCAAGTGTTATTCCAATTAATTCTGCTCCATACGAATTAAAAGCACCTAAACCTCCTAGGTATGATGGTAATCCAACAATAACTTTGTCACCGCGATCAACAAATATTTTTGCAACCAGATCAAGGGCTTGTTGCGATGATGTTGTAATTACCAGGTTTTTTAATTCGATGTTTAATCCCTGCTTTTTATACCTGTCAACAAGTACCTGACGCAATTCTGTAACACCTTCGGTAGCTCCATATTGCAATGCAGCTGCTCCGTTTGTGTCTAATATTTCAGTTGTTATCTTTTTTAATTGCTCAATAGGAAATGTTTCTGGTGCTGGTAATCCACCTGCAAATGAAATTATTTCTGGTTTCTGAGTTAATTTAAGAAGCTCGCGGATAGCCGATTTTTTCATGCTCTTAATCGTAACAGAAAAGGCTTTTTCCAGATCTTTTATCATGATTTATCCTCCAAATAAATTAAAATTATTGTATAAATAGTTGTACGAAGTTTATGCGAAGTTGCAAATTGAAAATCTGATAACCAAATTAAATAAACTGTTATAAAACAAAAGCCTTTTAAGGTCGCTTTTTTTAGTTATTATTTAAACTTGTTTAAACATTAATGTTAAGTCAATTACAAACTTTTATAACTCAGTTTTTTTATACATAAATATTGTTTTACTTTGTGCTGATTTTATTCTTGTATTCACAAAATCGAATTCTGTTATGAATGCGACGAAGAAAATACTCGTAGTCGACGATAGTTCAATACATTTATTCTTGATACAGAATATCTTAGTAGATAAAAACTATGATGTGACCATTGCTGATCATCCACAAAAGGCAATCGATTTGATTACTAATAACCATTATCACATTATCATTCTTGATATTATGATGCCCGATATGGATGGTTTTCAGTTCTTGGATCGTAAAAAAGAAATTGAACTAAACAAAAGCACACCGGTTATTGTGGTTTCGGCAAAAACTGATTCATGGAGTATTAAAAATGCTCTTGATAAGGGGGCAAGTGATTATATTACAAAACCTATCGAAAACGAGCTGGTAGTTCGCAAAGTAAGAGAGATTCTGCGTGGACAGGTAAATTAATTTTTATAACAACAAACTTTGAAACAAACCTTTTATGAAGAAATTTTTTATAGGAGCATTTATTCTGCTTTTGACTACCTATTTTGGTTTAAATGCACAAGAGATTGAACAAAAACCAGTTGTAAATATTAGTGGATTTGCTGGGTACGAAATGTTTTTCGATACTTATAAATCAGTTGATAGCCGCGATGGCGATGTGTATTTCTATCCCAAACCAGCAAATTATGATATTAACGGCGAAGATTTAAATAAGAGATTTCAAACCGAAATGCTCTCGCTTAATTCACGTATTAAATTAAATGGCAGCGGTGTAACTGCCTTTGGTGCAAAAGCTCAGGGGATTATTGAAGGTGATTTTTTAGGTACATCGCAGGACTACTCGCGAATGTTTCGTTTGCGACATGCATATATTCAATTAAACTGGAGTAAAACAGAATTATTGTTAGGTCAGTACTGGCACCCGATGTTTGTCACAGGTTGTTATCCTTCAGTCTTTTCATTTGGTGCAGGAGTTCCGTTTAATGTGCTAAACAGAGCACCGCAAATACGTTTTACAGTAAGTCCTTCATCAAGTATTGATCTTATGGGTGCTTTATTGATTCATGGTGATTATAAAAGCTCAGGCCCTGCTGATGCACAAAGAAATTCTGGAATACCAGATTTGCAGTTTCAACTACGTGTAAAGAATGATAAATTTCTTGCCGGATTTACTGCTGGATACAAATTTCTAACTCCCCGAATAGTAACCGCTGATACAATAAAAACAAGTAAAACACTTGGAGGTTTTAATACCCAACTTTTTGCTAAACTGGTTACGCGACCTGTAACGATTAAACTAGAAGGGATTTATGGGCAAAACCTAACTCATTTTACTATGATTGGTGGTTATGGTGCATCACAAGATCCAACTCTGGTTGATGATTATGGATATACCAACTTAAATACCATGTCGGTTTGGAGTGAAATTCACACCAATGGACAAAAAGTTGTTTTTGGTATTTTTGGTGGATATTCGGCTAATCTGGGTTCTTACGATCAATATTATTCATTAAAATATGCACGAAACGAAGATATAGCTTATATTTTTAGAGTCTCTCCACGAGCAGAGTTAAAATCGGGCAAAGTAAATTTTGTTCTGGAATACATGATTACTGGTGCTGCATATGCCACAGAGTACAATCCAAAGCACAGACCTACCGATTGGGATAAACCTACCATCAATAATCGGATTATAATAGGAGCGAGGTACAATTTCTAGAAACAAAAAAAGCCGTAAGGCTTTTTTTATTTTATTTTTTCTTGTCCATGCATTTCGTGACAATCATTATGCACGCATTTGTATTTCCCAGTTCGCATGATTTATGAAAATCAAGACAGGCTTTATCGTTTTCGTTAAGTTTTAGCAAAGCCATACCTCTGTTGTAGTATGCGTAAGGGTTTTGTTCGTCAATGTCAATCAGTGTATTAAAATCATTTAATGAGGTGGTAAAATCGCCATTCTGATAATATAGAAATCCTCTGTACATATATACATTTGGATTTTCAGGGTTTAGTTCAATTGCTTTTGAATAATCAGCAAGCGCTTTTTCGTTATCGAATAGTTTCTGATAAGCAGCACCACGGTTTACATAAACCATGTTTTCTATTTCTTTGTCTGCTTTACCTAAATCCAATGCCCGATTAAAATCATCAATGGCATTTTCAAATTTTTCTTTATAGATATTTATTCTCCCACGGGTAAGAAAATAAGAAGCAAATTCAGGATTGTTTTTAATTCCTTCTTCGATAAGCCTTGAAGCAGATTTATAATCATTCATCAGCATTAATACATTGGCCTTCCCATTAATTGCAAATGTATAACTGGGAAGCATTACAAGTGCTTCGTTATACTTTTCGAGAGCTCCTTTATAATCATTAAGTTTTACAAGGTCATTTCCGAGTTCTACTAGCGATTCGATATTTTGCTGATGCTGAGCAACTAGGTTAATTTGAACTGAAACAATGAGTGTAATAATCAATAATATATGTTTCATTTTAATCCCGGTTAATATGCGCATTATTATTTCTGTGAAAATAACAAATATTTTTCAAATCTTACAATTTAAATTAAAGATTCAAAAAGAGTACGGTTTATAATCGATCTGCCTAATGTAATTTCATCGGCATACTCTAATTCGTCGCCAATAGCAACTCCACGAGCAATAGTTGTAATTTTTACAGGGTAATTTTTAAATTTTTTAAATATGTAAAAGTTTGTTGTATCGCCTTCCATGGTAGTACTTAGTGCAAGTATTATTTCTTTAACTTCGCCCGAAGCCACCTTGTTTTGCAAGGTGTCAATTTTTAGGTCTGTTGGACCAATTCCATCCATGGGTGAAATTATTCCACCCAGAACATGGTAAATACCGTTAAATTGTTGGGTGTTTTCAACCGACATTACATCTCTTGCATTTTCAACCACACAAATAAGTGAATGGTCTCTGTTATGATTACTGCAAATGGAGCATAATTCGGTATCAGAAATTGTATTACAACTTTTACAATGTTTTATTTCGCGACGAAGCTTAATGATCGTATCTCCAAATTGCTCCACTTCCTCTAAATCCTGGTTAAGTAAATGTAAAACTAACCGTAATGCGGTTTTTCGTCCAATACCAGGTAGTTTGGCAAATTCATCTACCGCTTTTTCGAGTAATTTTGATGTAAAATTTTGCATTGTAATTTATTGTGGAAATTTTGAACCAAAAATAATACCAATTAGAACGAATCCCAATTTTTTTTATTTATAATTGTTTTTAGTAATCTTGCAAAGTTCAAATAATTCAGATTTTCGTTTTATGAATCCTTACATAATACTCTTAATACTTGCCATTTATTTTGGATTATTACTTGTAGTAGCCTATTTTACTAGTAAAAATGCAACTAACGATACTTTTTTTACAGGTAACCGAAAATCACCTTGGTACATTGTTTCAATGGGGATGATAGGAGCTTCGCTATCGGGTGTTACTTTTATTTCAGTCCCTGGAGAGGTTTATAACAGTAACTTTTCCTACATGCAACTGGTTTTGGGATATTTGCTCGGTTATTTTGTTATTGCAACTGTTTTAATGCCAATGTATTATAAATTAAATCTCACATCAATTTATACTTACCTTGATAAACGTTTTGGTAAATCTTCTTATAAAACCGGAGCTTCATTCTTTCTTCTTTCTCGACTTATTGGCTCCGCATTTCGATTGTTTTTAGTGGCCAATGTATTGCAAATTACTGTTTTTGAGCCACTCGGAATTCCTTTTGAGATTTCGGTTTTCACAACCATATTATTAATTTGGCTTTATACTTTAAAAGGTGGAATTAAAACCATTATTTGGACAGATACTTTGCAGGCTTTGTTTATGCTTACTGCTGTTGGTGCTACAATTATTATAATTGCAAAACAGCTGGATCTTAATCTTGTCTCATTAATTGATACTGTGATCGATAACCCTCATTCAAAAACTTTCTATTTTGGTAGTTTTAATGAAAAATATCATTTTATAAAGCAGTTTTTTGCCGGCGCATTTATTGCGATAGTAATGACAGGGCTTGATCAGGACATGATGCAAAAAAACCTGAGTTGTAAAAATATTAAGGATGCACAAAAAAATATGTTTTGGTTTAGTATTATCCTTGTTCCTGTCAATTTGATGTTTATGTCGCTGGGTGTTCTACTGGTAGTATTTGCTCAAAAAAATGGTATTGATATTCCGGCACGTACTGACAATCTTTACCCAATGATTGCCACTCAGGGTTATATAAGTCCGATGGTTGGTATTATTTTTATTATTGGTCTGGTTGCTGCGGCATATAGCAGTGCCGACTCTGCTCTTACTGCTCTTACAACTTCTTTTACTGTTGATATTTTAAATGCAGGGAAGCAGGAAGAGATGAAATTGCGCCGAACACGTAAAATAGTGCATTTTGGAGTATCAATGGTGATGGTGTTGGTTATAATTCTTTTTAATGCAATTAATAACGAAAGTGTTATTAGTGCAACGTTTAAGGTAGCCGGATATACTTATGGACCTCTTCTCGGTCTTTATGCGTTTGGATTATTTACCAGAAAAGCAGTAAAAGACAGGTTTGTACCTATAGTTGCTGTATTGTCACCCATTATTTGTATAATTATTAACCGATATTCCGAAATCTGGTTTAATGGATATAAATTTGGTTTTGAACTACTTATATTAAACGGATTAATAACATTCATTGGATTATTGATGTTAAGCAAACGAAATAGCAAAGTCGAAAAACTATAAAAAAATGTCCCTAAATTTTAGGGACATTTTTTATTATCGTATCAATACCGCTTTTAATTCCATTTTTAAGATCCGAGACTGCCGAAACAGTTTTCTGAATGATGCCGTTGTTTTTTGATTTTTTATCGTGCTGATAAATTTCGGCTATAATGTCTTTGTATTTTTCGTATACTACATTGCGTTTAAGCTTTTGTGTCTGCGATAATTCACCAGTTTGAGCGCTCCACTCTTCACATACTAACCTGAAACGTTTGATTTTTTCATGCTCACCAAGAACAGCATTGAATTTATTTACTTCCTTCTGGTACCTTGCAATCACTTCGGGCAATTGTACTAGTTCCATATTATCCCGGTATTGTACCTTATGTTTTGAACACCAATCGTGCAAGAATTGAAAGTTTGGCGAAATTAAAGCACTGGCAAACTTTTCGTTTTCACCAATCACCATTAATTGCTCAATAAAAAACGATTCTTTTAATTTATTTTCGATCACCTGGGGTGAAATATATTTACCGGCAGATGTTTTAAACATTTCCTTTTTACGGTCTGTAATCTTTAAAAATCCTTCGTCGTCGATAAAACCAATATCGCCAGTATGGAACCACCCATCCGTATCGATAACTTCGTTAGTAAGATCTGGTTCTTTATAATATCCGAGCATTACGTTTGGCCCTTTGCATAAAATCTCACCATCTTCATCAATTTTAACCTGAACGTTTTCGATAACTTTACCTACGGTACCAAATTTGCAGATCCGCGGAGTATGAAAATTAACTGCAATAACGGGCGAAGTCTCTGTTAACCCATATCCTTCGATAACATCTATCCCTGCAGCCCAGAATATTCGTTCCAGTCGCTCCTGTAATGCCGCTCCTCCTGAAACAATGATCAGATCTTCACCTCCTAAAGCCTCCTTCCATTTACTGAAAACAAGTTTTCGGGCAATTTTAAGTTTTAAATTATAGAAGAATTTATATTTTCGGTTTAATTGAAATTTTAATCCCAGGTTTACAGCCCAAAAGAAAATTTGTTTTTTTACATAGGGCAAGTTTTTTCCTTTACCAATTATCCCATCATACACTTTTTCGAGTAATCGCGGCACTGTATTAAAAATATGTGGTTTAACATCTTTAATATCAGTTGTTATCGTACCGAGATTCTCTGCATAGTAAATCGCAATTCCTTTGTACTGAAAATGATAATTCATCATCCGCTCATAAATATGGCAAAGTGGTAAAAAACTTAAGGTGCGATGCCCAAAACCTAATGCATGAGCTTTTGATGTACTTCTAAAGTTGGTAACAATATTGTTGTGAGAGAGCATTACGCCTTTTGGATTGCCCGTTGTTCCAGATGTGTAGATAATAGACATCATTTCGTCGGGCTTAATTTCTGCTTTTATCAATTCAACCTGACCAATAAACTGGTCATAGTTTTCTTTACCTGCTTCAATTACAATATTCCATGGGGTAAGTTCCTCAATTTCTGATAAAGAATAAACTGATTTAATAGAAGAAACATCACTAACAACTGGTTTTATTTTATTCCAGATAAGTTTGTTTGCAATAAAAACTGCTTTAACTTCTGAGTGTCGTAAAATGTAATCATATTCTTCGGTTCCGATGGTGGGATAAATGGGAACATGAATAATTCCTAGTTGAGCCAATCCCATATCGATAAAATTCCATTCTGGACGGCTATTTAAAATGGTTGCTATTTTATCACCTTTTTTATAACCAAGTGAAAGTAACCCGCAACTAACATAATTGGCAAAATTTATGTAATCTAGCGAACTGTATTTTACCCAAACCCCGTCTTGCTTTCCTGCAAGAGCGTCTTCCATTTGATACGTTTTTTTGTATCGCTCAAGAAGATCAAATGTTCTAGTAATTTCCATATTTTGTAAGAATGGTTTTGAAGGCTACAAATATATGAATATTTCTTGATATGTCAATAAATGGATGGTTAAGTATAAGATAATAAACGAGTTGTGTTTATATCGATTTTTTTAGTGTAAATAAAAAAGTCCGGATAAACCGGACTTAATTATTAATTAATAAAAGTTTTGACTTTTTCAATCGCTCTGGTCAATCCATCTTTGTTTTTACCTCCTGCGGTTGCATAAAATGGCTGTCCTCCACCACCGCCATCAATTTCTTTTGCTATTTCTCTGATTATTTGAGCTGCATTTAACTTTTTATCTTTTACCAGGTTATCTGAAATCATAAGCGAAAGGTTTGCTTTGCCATCAAGCTCAGCACCTAAAACAAGTATTAAGTTTTCAACTTCATTTTTAAGTTGAAATGATAAATCTTTAATAGTAGCCGCCGAATCGAGTTGTACAATACTGCCAATGAATTGTATTTCGCCAATTTTTTCGATCTTTGTTATTAACTCCGATTTAATAAGTTTGGCTTTTTCTTTATTAAACTCCTCAATCTGTTTGGTAAGTTTTGAATTCTCTTCTAACAGATTTTCAACACTTTGCTTTAGGTTTTTGGTATTATTAAACAGGATCTTTATTTCGTCCAGCTCTTTTAGATTTTCACGGATAAATTCTTCGGCTTTTTCAGAGGTAATAGCCTCAATTCTTCGAACTCCTGCAGAAATAGCTCCTTCTGATAAAATCTTAAAAAAGCCAATTTGTCCGGTTGAGTGAACATGGGTTCCTCCGCAAAGTTCAACCGACTCATCAAACTTAATTACTCGAACATGATCTCCATATTTTTCGCCAAATAAAGCCATTGCACCCATCTCAGCAGCTTTTTTCATCGGCACATCATGCATCTCTTCGAGATTAATGTTTTTTCTAATTAGCTCGTTTACAATGATTTCGACTTTTAATATTTCTTCAGGTGTAACTTTTTGAAAGTGCGAAAAGTCGAATCTTAAATAATCAGGATGCACCAGCGATCCTTTTTGCTCAATATGTTTACCCAATACTTTGCGTAGGGCAAAATGAAGCAAATGCGTTGCACTATGATTGTTTTCGGTGCTTTTTCTATTGTTTTTGTTTACAACAGCCGTAAAATCTGCTGTTGGATCTTTGGGTAATTTACCAGCCAAATGAATTATCAGGTTGTTTTCTTTTTTGGTGTCGATGATTGATATCTTTTCATCATTGGCCATGATATAACCTGTATCACCAACCTGACCACCTGACTCAGCATAGAAAGGAGTCGTATCAAATACCAGTTGGAATAATTCCTTGTCTTTTGATTTGATCTTTCGGTATTTAGTAATCTTTATTTTATATTCAAGATTTGTATAACCTACAAATTTCTCATCGGTAGCAGAAATTAATTCAACCCAATCATCAGTAGTAACAGTAGTTGCAGATCGAGATCTGTCTTTCTGCGCTTCCATAGCTTGCTGAAATTCTTCTCTGTTAACGGTAAAGCCTTTTTCTTTTAAAATAAGCTCGGTCAGATCTAGCGGAAAACCATATGTGTCATAAAGCTCAAAGGCAGTTTGGCCATCTATAACAGTCTCCTTCTTGGTTGATGTTTTTTCAATTATCTGGTCTAATAATTTAATACCTGTTTCAAGCGTATGTAAAAAAGATTGTTCCTCTTCGGTAATCACTTTTTCGATAAGAGTCTGCTGTGCTTTCAGCTCAGGATAAGCTTCACCCATATTTTCAACAAGCACCGGTACCAGTTTATTAATGGTAGGTACTTTAAAGTTAAGGAAAGTATAGCCATATCGCACAGCACGTCTTAAGATCCTTCGGATTACATAACCTGCTTTATTGTTTGAGGGTAATTGTCCATCGGCAATCGAAAAACTTATTGCACGCAAATGGTCTGCAATTACTCGCATCGCAATATCGGCTTTTGGATCTGATCCATACTTAATATCTGAAATTTGAGCTAATTTCTGAATAATGGGTTGAAAAACATCGGTATCGTAATTTGATTTTTTACCTTGTAAAACCATACATAAACGCTCAAAACCCATTCCTGTATCAACATGCTTTGCTGGCAAAAGCTCAAGCGATCCGTTTGCTTTTCGGTTATACTGAATAAAAACAAGGTTCCATATCTCAATTACCAACGGATTATCATTATTAACAAGTGTTTTGCCATCTACCAATTTCCGGTCTGCATCATCGCGCAAATCAATATGAATTTCAGAGCATGGTCCGCATGGTCCTGAATCACCCATTTCCCAAAAGTTATCTTTCTTCGATCCGTAAAGAATTCGGCTTTCAGGTAAATATTTTTTCCAATATTCTAATGCTTCATTATCAGGATCAAGGTTTTCGTCTTTATTCCCTTCAAAAACGGTAGCATAAACCCTGTTTACATCAATTCCAAGTTCTTTTATAAGCAATTCATAAGCCCATTCAATAGCTTCTTTCTTAAAATAGTTGCCAAACGACCAATTACCAAGCATTTCAAACATAGTATGGTGATAAGTGTCGTGTCCAACCTCTTCAAGATCATTGTGTTTACCAGAGACACGCAAACATTTTTGCGAATCGGCAACTCTATGATCTTTGGCAGTACTATTACCTAAAAAAATATCCTTAAACTGATTCATTCCGGCATTGGTAAACATTAATGTTGGATCATTTTTTATAACCATTGGAGCCGAAGGAACAATTGTATGTTGCTTAGTTTTAAAAAAGTTTAAAAACGCATGGCGTATTTCATTCGAATTCATAAAGTGCTGTTGTATTTGTATTTAATTATTGTTTGTTAAATGTTTATTTCTAAACATGTTTTTTTAATTGAATTTGTAAAATTAATTTATTTACGTTAGATTTGTCGCTATCATCGTGTTTTTTTAAAATTTGCTAAGTAATTTTTAGTTGTATGTTTAAAGTTAAGTATCATTTTGATGAAACTACACTTACTTTTAAAAGAGTTCGTTTAGTTAAAAAGCAAAAGATATTTAGAGTATTAACCTTCTTGTCTGTAACAATTTCGGCTGCGGTATTGTTGAACATTGTTGCATCAACTTATTTTACCACTCCAAAACTAACAAGCCTGTATAACGAGAAACAGGAAATGCTGATGCAGTATGAATTTCTAATGGTTAAACTTGGTGAGTTTGACAATCAATTGAAAGAAATACAACACAGGGATGATAATTTATACCGTACAATATTTGAACTGGACCCGGTTTCACCATCCGTTAGAGAAGCAGGTGTGGGTGGTGTAAATAAATACATGGATCTTGAAGGATATATTAACTCAACCATAATGATTAATGCCTTTAAAAAGGTTGATGATATAAAAAACAAATTATATGTTCAGTCAAAATCATTTGATCAGGTAATTGATTATGCCAAGAATAAAGAGAAAATGCTGGCAAGCATTCCCGCTATTCAGCCTGTTGCAATAAAAGATTTTAACCGAATTAGCGATTATTTTGGCTTCAGAAGTGATCCTTTTAATAATTCAGCCACTATGCATTATGGGATGGATTTTACAGGACCCGAAGGGGCTGATATATTTTCTACCGGTGATGGAGTTGTTGTTGAAGCGGGTTATTCGTTTTATGGATATGGTAACAGGATTACAATCGATCATGGGTTTGGATACAAAACGGTTTATGCACACTTAAAAAGTATTAATGTAGTCGAAGGTCAGTCAGTTAAGCGTGGTGATGTTATTGGGGCACTTGGTAATACTGGTAGATCAACAGGTACACATTTGCATTACGAAGTTAGACTAAACGATAAACCCATTGATCCGATTAACTTTTATTTTAATGACATTACTGCCGAAGAGTACGACCTAATGATATCAACGCTTTCAGAAAGAAGAATACCAATGGATTAGTTTTAAAAAAAATCCATATATTTGCTGCAGTAATTTTTTTGAATATTTATGGCAAAAATTAAGTATAAGTTTAATAGAGAGTCCCTTAGTTACGATAAGATTACCTTGTCTATTAAACAAAAAG
This sequence comes from Bacteroidales bacterium, assembly GCA_034002805.1. Taxonomy (GTDB): domain Bacteria; phylum Bacteroidota; class Bacteroidia; order Bacteroidales; family UBA12077; genus UBA12077. The sequence continues at coordinate 19,967 of JAVEZW010000036.1, forward strand.
TCATTCGTTTTCTTACCTATTTTTTCGCTACCCTACTTATTGCTATCATTTATAATGTTGTTTTCAGTTCATTATTTCATACTCCAAAAGAAAAGGGGTTAATTCGTGAAAATCAACAATTGCAAACACAATATGCTGAGCTGAATAAGCAATTTGATTTAATTGACAAAACTCTTGAAGATCTTCAAAAGCGCGATGATAATATTTACAGGGTAATTTTTGAAACGGAGCCTATTCCTGCTTCTATGCGTTCAGCTGGTTTTGGAGGTACAAACCGATATGTTGATTTACAAGGTTTTGATAACTCTGAATTGGTGATTAATACAACCGAACGATTAGAAAAAATTTCACGCAAATTGGTGGTACAGTCAAAATCGTATGATGAAATTATCCGATTGGCAAAAAATAAAGAGGTTATGGTTGCATCAATACCTGCAATTATGCCTATTTCAAATGGTGATTTAACACGAACAGCATCAGGCTGGGGCTGGAGAATTCATCCAATTTATAAAATCAGGAAGTTTCATTATGGAATGGATTTTACAGCACCTACAGGTACCGAGATTTATGTTACTGGCGATGGTGTAATAGAAAGTGTTGAAACTTCAATGCGTGGATATGGCAAGCATATTATTGTTAATCACGGGTTTGGATATAAAACTATTTATGCTCACATGAGTGGTTTTAAAGCTAAAAAAGGAGAAAAAGTTAAACGTGGAGAGGTAATCGGTTATGTTGGAA
>JAVEZW010000037.1:0-20593 GCA_034002805.1 Bacteroidales bacterium
GATCCATTCTTAAGCAATAAGCAACCGAATAAATAAATTTTATTCATCTGATATTCTTTTACTTAACAATTTATTTAAAATGATTCTAAACATTTTGTTTATTCTTTTTGTTTCATTCAATAAACAATACTAAACAAGAAAATTAAAAACGAAAACTATGAAAAAAAGATTATTTTTTATAACAGCAGCAATTTTGCTTATGGGTTTTACATCATTTGCTCAGGAATTTAAAGCAAATACAGTAAAATCAGAACTTAAATGGACTGGTAAGAAAGTTACAGGTGAACACTGGGGTTTTATTGCGATTAAAGAAGGTAAGCTTACCTTAAAAAAAGATAAAATTACTTCAGGCGAATTTATTATTGATATGAATAACATGACCTGTAAAGATCTTACTGACGAAACGTATAATCAAAAATTAATCGGGCATTTAAAATCCGATGATTTTTTTAGTGTAGAAAAGTACCCAACTGCCAAGCTTGTTATTACCGAAAGTGGATCGTTTGCTAAAGGCGAAGCCACCGTAAATGGTAAATTAACTATTAAGAATATAACTCACCCAATAAGTTTTAAAGCAACAAAAACTGGTAATACCTATGTAGCACAAATTATTGTTGACAGATCAAAATATGAAGTTAAGTACGGATCGGGTAAATTTTTTGCTGGCCTGGGCGACAACTTGATCTATGACGATTTTATTCTGGATGTAAAATTGGTTGTTGAATAATAAGAATTATAAAATTTAGAAAAAAGGAACAGTTCATTCTCTGTTCCTTTTTTTATATTAATCCCAGGTCTATTTCTTTTCCAATGGAGGTAACAAAATTACCAGTGGCCACAGTAACTTCCACATCGCCATCACATTCTGAGTGAAAGGTATAAAAAACCGATCCAAAAAGAAATCGTTCGGCAGTGGCCAGATCTACATCCTGCATAAAAGCATAACCAGTAGTTGGATTTCGTAAACAATCCATCGAAAAATGAGTGTCAAGCATTGCGAGTTGCATTGTTGACACAGAGGAACCTTTTTGATAATCTATAACTTCAATACTTTGCTGACCGCCATTTATAACAAACTCATCATCAGTAAAATTATTCAGAGTATTATTGTGATATACATCAATGATCCAAACATTTTGATCAATTGCAATGTACTCATCAATTGCTGGATTCATTTCTAGCTTTTCGAGTTCGATATTAATTTCTTCAGGTGTTAAATCCAGTACAAGATCAAAATCACCTCCAATATTTATATCAAAACCAGCGTAAACAATTTTAATCGATTCATTATCGAAAAGTACTGGAAAGGTTTTAACATCTTTAAGTCTTAACCGACCAATACCCATTTTATTTTTTGTGAAAAAGACACTTATAATTGCCGTGTTTTCCGAAAGCATAAAACCTGCTACTATCATTTCATTATAATCATCTTCAATAAATCGATATGGATAATTTTCTGAAGTATTAATATACAACACAAATGCACTTTTGTTTGTTTCGGCTTTTACATTTGGTAGTTTAGCACCCTTAAAATACGACAACATAGCTGTGGCAGCATAACCAATTGGAATACATGTTCGTATGGTCTCAGATAATGGACTTACTGGAGGTGGCTGAAATAAATTATCTATTAAATCATCTTTGCCACAAGAATTGAACAGTAAAGATGAAAGGATTATAACAACTAGTTTTTTCATGGCGAAGAATGATTTTTATTTGTTATACATAAAACACGCCAGAAAAGTTTTGAAAAACAGTTCTTTTAGTCAACTGTCAGTAGATATAAATAATAAAACCGGGTTGTCTATTCTTTTAATCTGATACCATCGTCCAGAATTTCGATTAAATGTCTTTTAAATAAACTACCAATCGCTTTTTTAAATGTTTTTTTACTGGCACCAAACATGCCGTAGATGGTTTCGGGTGATGATTTATCAGAAACAGCTATAAATCCGTTATTTAGCTTCAATTTATCAATTATTCTTTCGGTAAGATCATCAATTTTTTCAAATCCTGGTTTATCCAGGTTTAAATCTATCTTACCATCTGGTCTTACTTTCTTTATAAAAGCTGTAAGCTTCTGCCCTCTTTTTAATGTCCTGAAAACTTCATTTTCGTATAAAACACCCCAGAACTTGTTATCTACAATCGCCTTATAGCCAATATCTGTTTGGCTATGTAAAATAATCTTTACTTCATCATCGGGTTGATAAGCAGGTATTTCGGCATTAAGATATTTATCAATTTTAGTTGTTGCAGCAATTCTATCGGTAAGTTTGTCGAGGAATAATCGCACAATATATGATTTACCTTCTTCGAGTGTTTGTTTTTGCTCACTAAAAGGTACAAGCAAATCTTTTAATAAGCCCCATTCGAGAAAAGCACCAACTTTATTCACCGATTTTACTTGCAGATATGCAAATTCATCAACCATGGCCAATGGTTTCTCGGTTGTTGCTATAATTCGATCATCTGAATCGGTATAAATAAAAACATCTAGGATATCATCAACCTGAGTTGTCAGCGGAATATACTTTTTGGGTATAAGAATCTCTCCTTTTTCCTGACCATCAAGGTAAGCTCCAAAATCGACAAACTTAACAACACGTAACGAATTTATTTTTCCAATTTCGATCATAATAAGTCTATAAAATACAAAAATAAAAAAAGTGCAACGAATTGTTACACTTTTTCATAAGATATATAGAAATTCTAACTATAAACAGTACTATTCTTCTCTTCTTCTATCGCCACCTCTGTTGTAGCCACCACCGCCACGGGTGTTACCACCACCACGGTTGTTTCCACCTCTGAAATTACCGCCACCACCTGTGCGACGTTCGCCTTCTTTGCGTTCTTCAGCTTTGTTTACAACAATTGTACGTCCATCAACTTCTGAACCGTTAAGTTCTTCGATTGCTTTAAGTGCCTGATCATCGTTTGGCATTTCAATAAAACCATAACCTTTGCTTCTTCCAGAGAATTTATCAGTAATAATTCTACATGATGCTACTTCTCCATATTCTTCGAAAAAGCCTTTTAATTCTTCTTCCTTAACTCTAAATGGAAGACTTCCAATAAAAATGTTCATACGTATAAAAAAAATTTAAGTGAAAATGATTGTGCAAAAGTAACTTAATATTTAATATAATAGCTATTTTATTCTAAATTATTTTAAAAATGTGGTTTTGTCGGATATTTTACAAATTATTTTTCTTTCGAAAAGAGATCCATATTACGATAAACAAATTGCAGATCAATATATGAAACAGGAAAATTAGCCATTTCAACCTGCATTTTAAATTTAAGATTTTCCAGTACAGTTGAGTCTTCCTTATTTTGTTCGAGGCGTATTAATTGAACCAGGATATCCCGAGTACGATTATAATCAAAATACTTCTTCAAATCATCGTTGATACTAAATCCCCCAGGTATTTCTACCTTCTCTTTTTTTAACTCCTGAACAAATTTTTTAAATTCAGCATTTAATAATATTACCGAATCAAGTGTGTTTTCTTGAGTTAAATACATTTTAAATTCAGAAATTGTTCGATCTGGAAAAGTGAGTTTTTCGGCGGTTTTATCCTGAGCAAGCATTGTGTTGCCTATTAAAACAATTATAATACTTATTACAGATAATTTAAGATATTTTATCATAGCGAATATTTTAATTAAGTGATGTTATTATTTAAGAGGTATTGTAAACTTAAACTCGCTACCAAATCCTTCTTCGCTAACTACAGAAATAGTTCCACCGTGTTTTTCGACAAACTCCTTACTAAGAATCAATCCTAAACCACTTCCCCGCTCGTTATTCGTACCAAGCCGCGAATGCATTTTTTCGATAAGGAAAAGCTCCTTTTTTTCTTTTTCCGAAATCCCTACTCCTGTATCTTTTACCGATATTTCAACCATTTCGTTTTGTATTTCGGCTTTAGCGATTACAAGTCCTTTGCGTGATGTATATTTAACCGCGTTGCTTAACAAATTGCGTAAGATAGTTTTTAATAAGTTTTCGTCGGCGGTAATTTCGAGGTTCTTCGGAACATTATTTATTATCTCGATATTTTTAAATTTACTGATGGTTTCAACACCCTCAATACATTCCTGAACTATTGTATATAAATGAATCTTTTTAGGATCGTAATTGATCTGGTTTGTTTGTGATTGAGCCCATTGCAACAGGTTATCAAGCAAAATATGTCCGTTTTTTGAGGTGGTATACAATATATTAATATCGGCTTTGATTTCTTCATCGCTCAGATCTTTATATTCTGTTTTTAAAATATCAGAATATCCAATTATTGAATTAAAAGGGTTTTTTAAGTCGTGTGCTATTATTGAGAAAAACTTATCTTTAGTTTTATTCGTGTTTTCGAGGTCTTTAGTATAATTAATAATCCTTTGAGTTCTTTCTTCAACAAGTAATCCGAGGTTTTCATTTAATGATTTTAATTCTTCGGTTTTTTGTGTTGCCAAATGATATATTCGAGTATTGTCAACAGCCAGAATAAAAAATATTACAAGGTTTATAAAAAACACGGTGTATGGAGTTAACAAAACATAAGGTTTTATCATTAACACAGCAAAATAATAGCTATCACTAAATCCGGCCAGCAGATTTAAAATGTAAATACTAAATAATACGAATGATTTAAGATCTTTTTCCTTTTTATAATAAAGAGCAGAAATTATAATAAACGAAATATTACCAAGTAATAAAACTATAATTGGATAAGTGTTATTTATTTTAATCAAATCGGATGTGTTCTTCTGAAATAAAAGCATAACAATGGCAATGCCATAGGCAAGAACAATAACTCTCTTTGCTAACAGGCCTCTTTCTTTAAAAATCTGAGTGTAATCAACTAAAAACAATAATCCTACTACCATTGCCAGTTGAAATCCCACTCTCGAAATTAATTCTATTAAAAAGGTATTTGCAAAGTCGTGCGAAATAATATTGTTGATTAAGCTTATTATGATAAATAAGTTCATAAAAGCAAACCACAGATATTTTTTATCGCTGTATTCTTTTCGACTTAGGTATGTGACAAAGTAAAATACAAAAAATACAAAACCACAGAACGAAAGAGCCATAATAAGCTTATATCCGAAAAAATTTCGCAAAAACACATATCTGGCGGCATCTTCGTCGTTTGCAATGAACGATTTATTAAACGGATTTATTTCGCCTTGTTTTGGATATAACTGAAATGCTAACTCGTTAATTTTATTATATTGAATTATTGATTGAGGTAAATAAATGCTTTCGGAGTAATGAATTCTTGTTGTGTATCCTTTATTGTAATTACCTCTTTTACCTATTAGTTTGCCATTTAAATAGATGTTGCATGGGTAATCACTTGGAAAAACAACCAAACACAAATTTTCGGTATGTAGTGAGCTATCAATAACCACATTTGATCGGATGGTAATCATACGGTTTTCATCTGATCGGTGCTTGGGAATTACACCATAGCTATATTTCTGAAAACCATATTCGGTTAAATCACCTTGAATATAGCTTCCTTCGTCATGTTCGCTCTCTAACAGAAAATACTCAAGAAAAAGACGATCATTAGCATTTTTATAAATGGATTGAGATTTTACTACCAGTCCATTCAGAACAATTATTAGTGATACAAGTATTTTAATTAGATAGTTAAATTTATTCATTCGATTGTTGAATGGTTTATCTTATTTACTTTTTTAATTTTTTAAAGGAATAGTAACTATAAATTCGCTTCCAACACCAATTGTACTTTTAACGTTAATTTTACCACCATGCTTTTCGACAAATTCTTTGCACAGGATAAGCCCCAAGCCGCTCCCTGTTTCGCGATTTGTGCCTGGGGTTGAAAATATCTTATCAATTTTAAAAAGATTCTTCAGATCATCTTCAGAAATACCTGTACCCGAATCTTTAACTATAATAGCAATGTTCTGGCCAATCTCTTCTGATTTAATCTGGATAAGTCCATTTCGATCGGTAAATTTAATTGCATTATTTATAAGGTTACGTAAAACGGTTTTTAGCTGATTAACATCACCATTAATAGTATGATTTGCAGCCACACTATTAATTATTTCAATATCTTTAAACTGGCTTTGATTTTCGAGATTTTCAATAAGATCCTGAACCAGACTTTTTAAATGAATTAATTCCGGGTTAAAGGAAATCTGATTGGTTTGTGTCTGAGCCCATTGTAAAAGATTATCGAGAAGCACATAACCGCTCTTTGAGGTTGTGTGAATTGTATTCAGGTTATCGAGAATTTCGTCTTCGGTAAGCTCTTCGAAGTTATTTTTTAATATCTCCGAGTAACCAATAAGTGTGTTGAAAGGATTTTTAAGGTCGTGCGCTATAATTGAAAAAAACTTGTCTTTTGTACTATTGGCAACTTGCAACTCACGAGTATACTCTTTTATTTTTCGGGTGCGTTCTTCAACGGTTACCTCAAGCTTATCGTTTAAGGATTTTAATTCTTTCGATTTTGCAAGTGTTAGATGATATGACTTGGAGTGATCAACAATTAATACAACAAAAATTATCAGGTTAATCAGGAAAACTGCAATTGGGGTTAATAACACAAATGGTTTGGTTTTTAATACCGCAAAAATATATCCATCATAAATACCTGCGAATAAGTTAAGTGATATAGTTAAAAGAATAAATAATGCACTATAGTTTCGTACTTTTATATAAAATAGAAGTGCAATAAAAAACATGATAAAGTTGCCAATAATTAAAATAACTAATGGATAGGAGTTGAAAGCTGCAATAACTCCGGTGGTAGTTTTTGGAATTAAAACCATAATTATTGCAGGAGCATAAAACAAGGCCAATATTGCCTTAAATAGTTTTTTTCGTTTAATAACATCGGTATATTCAACAAAAAAGCAAATACCAACAAACATAAACAGAGGAAATCCTATTCTGGTAATTTTCTCTATTAAAAAGGTATTAGCGAAATTATGAGCCAGAAAATTATTCAGATAGCTAATAATAAAGAAAAGATTCATTGATGCAAAAAACAGATAATGTAAATTATTCCAGTCTTTTCTGCTTATGTATGTAAATAAAAAGAAAACTGCGAAAATAATTCCACAAATTGATAAGGCTATAATTAAATTATGTCCGAATAGGTTTCTTAAAAAAACATATCTATTGGCATCTCGGGCATTTGAGATAAAACTTTTTCCAAAAGGGTTAACCTCTCCTTCTTTTGGATATAACTCAAAAGCAATCTCATTTACCTGATTATACTTTATTAAATCTTGCGAAAGCAGATTTTTTTCGGTGGTGTGTGTTCTATTTGTATATCCGTTTTTGATATTGCCACGAAATGAAATTGTTACTCCGTTGAAATATATTCTGCATGCGTAATCATAAGGTAAAGTAACCAGATAAATATCTTTCCCAATAGTTGTGCTATCAATAATAAATGTAGAACGCAGAGTTATCATCCGATCATTAGTAGGTCGGGAAACAGGCATCTGGTTTTTGTTATATCGAATAAATCCTAACTCATTCAGATCTCCAACAACATATTTTCCAATTGCAAATTCGCTTTCGAGAAAACTATAATCGAGAAATAATCGAGGACTGGAATCATTGAAAACAGGCTGGGAAAATAACTTGATTGTATTTACTAACAAGAACAGAAGTAATATGAATTTTAAATTTGCCTGCGAAAATTTCATCCAATATGGAATTATTTTTTAACACCGTTAAAGATAAACGAAATGAATTAAAATCCAAACAAAATAGCGGCACATGTTTATCTGTACCGCTATTAGTCTATGTTATAACTATTTAATTAAAGTCTCGGTTTTAATATATTTAACATTCCTTTCTGAAAGGTAATTTATGATATAATTAAAACATTCGCTGTGTTTTCCAATAAATTCGGGAGGAAAAACTCCTTTTTTGGTAAATACCTTATTTAATATCATATCAGCTGCAGCTGTTGCAGTAAATCCCGTTGTGCGAGCCATTGACGATATCTTTTTCTCAGTATCATACTCATCATATAAATCGTAAACAATTTTCTTTTTTGTTCCATTTTCTGTTCCTTCGAGAATAATTCTCATAACAGTAAATTCCTTCTCCATTGGATCTAGTCTCCATGCTTTAAACAAAATTTCGGTTGTAAAATCGAATGGAGAAATATCTGTTCCTTTTATTTTCATTGGGTTTTGATCAAGAAAGCCTGCGGCTTTTAAAGCTTTAATCATGGTTATATGACCAGGATAGCGCAGCGTTTTTTCTTTCATGTTTGGAACATTTGAAAGAGTATAAATCAAAGATCTTAGTCCATCGGAATTAAAAGCCTCAAGCGTTCCAATCGATTCAAATTCTATTAACTCTGTATCACTCATCGCTGGTTTTACAATCATTTTACCATTTTCAACATATCGTGCAGGTCGGGTATATTCTTCAACCACATCGCAAGGCGAAAAAGGAGCTTTATACTCAAATGGAAAAGTTCTTACTTTTGGCAATCCTCCAACCATATATTCGAAATTATCAATATGCATGGTTTCGTTGTGATATCCGGCAATTATATTTGGCATACCCGGAGCAACACCGCAATCCATTATAACGGTTACATTCTTTTCTTTTGCCATTTGATCAAGAAACAACACATCTTCTGGTAAAAACGAAATATCTACCAAATCTTTTTTATTATTAATAACAGTTTTAATAGTTTGCAATCCCAAAAACCCTGGTACCGCTGAAATTACAAGATCGAAATCCTGAATTAATGCTGCCACTTCATTTTCGTTTTTAAGATCTGCTAGTTTTGTTTTAATCGGATAGTTTTTCGATAAATAAGAAAGAGAATCTTTGTTTATATCCACCGACGTAACATCGTATTTAGCTGATAAATCAATGGCCATAGCTTTACCGACCATACCGGCACCTAATAGTATAATTTTTTTCATGATTTTTAATTTTATGATTTTTTATGAGAACCTTATTTTTCTAATTGGTAGAAAATAAAAATCACAATCCGTTTGAGCGGTTCTGAAAGCTTATAATATGCTGATTTGATATTATCATCGATCCCAAAAATAATCAAATTAATTTTAGAAAACTTAGTTTTGTTATTGTCAACATTTTATTCTTTTGGTACCTTTATAAACTAAATAAATGTGTAATTAAATTTTTATCGATATGAAATATATTATTCTGCTAGGTGTTGCATTTATTACCCTAACTGTGAATGCGCAAAAGTTCGAGAGTATTAAAATTCAACAAAAGAATGGCGAATTGCTCTTGCAATATGATTTATATGGCCCTACGGACATTGCCTTTTATATTGGAGTTTTATACTCTGCAGATAAGCAAAACTGGAAAAAAGTTGAGAAACTACATGGTGATCAAGGCGATAGCATTTTTACAGGCCGAAATAAACAAATCGTTTTATGGCTCGATTTGCTCGATGAATTAAATAACACTATGTATTTCAAGCTAATTGCGGTTTATCCAAAAGTTGTACCTCAAAAAAAGGGTACATTAACCGATGCTATAGGTAACAAATATAATTGGGTTCGCTTTGATAAAACCCAATGGATGAGCGAAAATCTTAAATCAACAAACGATCCTTCAGCTTGTGGTACAGTTTATAATTATACTGCCGCTTCGAATGCCTGCCCAGATAACTGGAGACTGCCAACGGATGAAGAATGGATGGAGCTTGAAACACATTTCGGAATGTCGGAAGCTAAGGCCAGTGAATTTGGATTACGTGATGTTAAAAGCTTTAAAGCTTTTAGCGATTCGGCATTTGTTTTAAACGAATGCAAATATCCTCAGACATTTTATCAGAATCAGGTTGTGGCTGCATTCTGGACTGCCTCAGTTAACAAGCTACTTTATATGGGTTATTCAGATAAGTATATAACTCGTATTTTCAGACTTAATGAGAATAAAATAAGTAAAGAGATGAGAGCTAAAACAGAGCAACTGAGCGTAAGATGTGTTAAGTCGGCTGTTTACAATGACACAGTTAGTTTTATATCGCAGACAACTCTTAACTTAACCAATAATTCATCCACATTCAAGGATATTTATACCGGCGAAAAGTTTGAAATTGTTTCTGTTGCTAACACACTTTGGTTAAAGAAAGACATTATTGGTACATTTGGCTATAACGAAACCAATGATAAATGTCCTGCAGGATGGAGATTACCCGTTGAAAAAGAATGGAAAGATTTATTTGCTTATTATAAGCCATCAATAAAACTCGAAAATGAAAGTCAGGCATTGGGCGAAAGAGTTAGCGGCACTGGAATATGGGGATTTAATATGTCTGCATCTGATTATTGGCTCGGTTCTAATTATTACATCTATCAAACCTATTGGATTAATCGCGATAACAAGGAAGACAGTAAAAAACTGATGTCGTACCCATCAAACAAATCGAATTTAGCAGGATGGGTGAATAAACAAACCAACGAAAAAGCAAAAATTCGTTGTGTACTTGGTAATGAGGAATATCCACAATATTCTAATTCAATAATTACAGGTAAAATAACAGACAACCGAGACAAAAAGGATTACAAAACAGTAACTATTGATAACACGCAATGGATGGCCGAAAACCTTTATTTTGCTTCAGGTGAGAACAGTAAATGCCGTGATGATTTAAAAGTTAATTGTGAAGCCTTTGGATACTTATATAACATTGCAGTTACCGATAACGTTTGTCCTGATGGTTGGAAAATCCCCACACTAACAGACTGGAAAGCTGTTCTTGCCAAATCAGCGAATAATGTACCTCTGCTTTATCCATTTGGTAAGCTGGGTTTTGATTTATTGTTTGGAAACGAAATAATAAAAGACGATAGCGGAAAAGCTGCGAACAATATTTTTACAGCTAAATTTCTTTTTAGAGATAATGGAACTTCTGGTTATATTTTCTTTGACTCAAAAGGAAAAGTAGAGATTGAGGAAAAAGCTAAAAAGAAAGACTTGATATATATTCGATGTATTAGGAAATAACTATCAATTATCAATACATTGTAATTATGAGCAGCCTGAGATTCAGTAAAACCGAACTCAGGTTGTTTTTTTTCGTGGAAATGGTTTCTTGAAATTTCTTTTATATGGTCTTTTTTCGCGTACAGGATTCCATTTAGGGCTTTCACCCAGCTCTGCAGGTATAGAAAGTTTGATAATATCCCGTTCAATTAGATTTTCGATCTCTTTAAAGCGGATCATATCTTTTTCGTTTATAAGCGTAAGCGCAACACCTGTTGTATTTGCTCTTGCTGTTCTACCAACACGATGAACATAATCTTCCGAATCTTGCGGAACATCATAATTTATTATGAGACTAATATCTTTTATATCTATACCGCGACTTAACACATCGGTAGCCACTAAAACGCGTGTACGTTTCGATCTGAACCTCGAAAGCACTTCTTCTCTTTCTTTCTGTTCCAAATTAGATGAGATTCCTTCAACCTGATATTTTTTGTTACGCAATCCTCTAACAATTTCTGAAACTTTACTTTTTGTAGATGTAAATATTAGAATGCTATCGTATTCCTCGTTATTATTAATCAGCTTATTAATCAAAGGTGTTTTTTGATTATCAAAAACCAAAAAAGCAGCCTGCATAACTCCTTCGGCAGGTTTTGATAATTCTAAAGTAATTTCGTTCGGATTGGTTAGTATTTGTTTTGCTAAAAGTCTTATTTTTGGCGGCATTGTAGCACTAAACATAAGTGTTTGTCGCTTTTTGGGCAGAAACGAAACAATTCGCTGAATATCTTCAAAAAATCCCATATCAAGCATTTTATCTGCTTCATCGAGAATTAAATAATCAAGCTCACTAAAATTTACATAACCCATTTTTAGGTGAGCAATAAGTTTGCCAGGTGTGGCTACGATAATATCTGTATTACTTGTTAATGCTTTACGTTCCGAATCGAAGCTATTTCCATCGCCACCGCCATAAACAGGCAACGAATTATTTGGAACAAAGTACGAAAATCCTTGTATCTGCTGATCAATTTGGAGAGCAAGTTCGCGAGTCGGAACAATAATTAATATTTTAATTCCGCTGTGTTTTTTTAGCGATATTTTATGTAAAACGGGGAGTACATAAGCGGCTGTTTTACCTGTACCTGTTTGTGCGCAAGCTATAAGATCTTTACCTTCTAAAATACTTGGTATTGCTTGTTCTTGTATTGGGGTGGCATCATCAAAACCCATATACGAAATTGCCTCCATAATACCGGGGCATAAATTAAACTCACTAAATTTCATCAAAAACTACTCTTTCTTCTTTTTAAACTTGCGCAAAGATATTGCTTTTTAATCGATTACTGCAAGTATTCTGATATTTTACCACTTAGTCGTTTTAATGATATTTCGGCAATTTTTGCCTGATACTGCGCTCCGAGCAAACGATCTTCGGCATCAAGATATACTCGCTGAACATCTCGCATCTGCAGTCCGGAGAATGTTCCCAACCGATATCTTTCCATGGAGATTTCAAAGTTGTTTTTTGCAATCTGAAGATTCTCCATCTCAAGCTGAACAAGCTTTAAGCTATTCTGATAGGTATTAAATAAGATCGTTAATGATGTATAAATCTCCTGCTCGAGCTGCTTTAGTTCAAGATCAGCCATCAATACATTAATTTTAGCATTCTTTTGTTGGCGGTTAATATTAAATCCATCGAAAATGGTAAAGTTTAGCGATGCTCCGTAATTCCAACCAAATGAATTACTCTCAGTTGTTGTGCTCATGGGCGATTCGCTTTGAGCTAAATTTGCACCTCCATATAACGAAAGTGTTGGATATCGGCTTGCTTTAATACTTTTGAGGTTCAGCTCGGAGATATTTTGATTTTTTATAGCAATTAACAGATTGGTGTTATTTTCTTGTGTTTGATTATACAAATCACTATAAAGTAAGTTCTGATTGATAAGAATTGTATCATTAACTAATGTGTTGTTTTTAATATCGATTGCCAGTAACTGATTTAACCTGAAAATCGATCCAAGTAAATACTCAGATTGTTTTAAATACTGAGATGAATCGGAGTTAAAATCAACTACTGCCTGCTGAAACTCCAGTCTCGACTCCTGTCCTATTCTATATCGTTCTTCAGCTACTTTCATTCGCTCTTTCGATAAATTTTTAATATATCGTATAGTTTCAAGTTTCTTTTTTTGCTGAATTATAGTATAATACTCAACACCAACCTGGGCAATCATATTTTCGATATTTAGCCAGGTATTTAACTGTCCTATTTCGAAAAGTTCATTCATTTTATCGTACTGAACAAACATATTAAACCCATCAAAAATGGTCCAGTTTAAATTTACTGAGGCTGTTAATGCGTTGGCTTTGGCGTTATCTTTTTCTATTGGATCGGGACTAGTGGTCACAACCTGCCGTGAATCAGTAATTGTATAATTCTGATTTGCATTTGAGTAGATATAAGGTAAAAAACCTGCATTACCGAGAGTTTTGTTATTAGCAGCAATCTCTTCATTACTCCTGGCTAATTTAATCGAATAGTTGTTTTCAATAGCAATTTGCAGGCATTTCTGAAATGAATATTCTTCCTGAGATTGCACTTTGATCCCAATTATTAAAAAGGCAATTATTAAAAAATGCTGTATATAATTAATTTTGACTTTCATAATTCTCAACTTGATTGTTTTCTTCTTCAATATTTGAAACAGATTTTGATTTCTCGGAAATATACGAATACATTGCAGGAACTACATATAAAGTAAAGAATGTAGAAACAAACAATCCACCAACAACGGCCACACCCATTGATACGCGGCTTCCTGAACCAGATCCTAAGGCCAACGCAATAGGTAATGTACCTAAAATGGTTGATAATGATGTCATTAATATAGGTCTGAAACGAGCCACAGCAGCTTCCTGCATAGCTTGATCCTTGCTTAATCCGGTTGCTTTTCGCTGATTGGCAAACTCAACTAATAAGATACCATTTTTTGAAACCAACCCTATAAGCATAATTATTCCAATTTGGCTAAATATATTCAGCGTATAATCGAAATACCATAGAAATATTAATGCACCAGCTAATGCTAATGGAACAGTAAACATGATTATTAAAGGATCGCGGAAACTCTCGAACTGAGCAGCCAGAATCAAATAAATTAAAACAAGGGCAAGAATAAATGCAAAAGCAAGACTGGATGAGCTTTCTTCAAAATCTTTTGATGCACCTGCCAATGCCGTTGAATAAGTATCATCAAGCACTTTGTCGGCAATTTTTTCCATCTCCTCTATTCCTTCGCCAAGTGTTTTACCTTTTACCAAACCAGCCGAAACAGTAGCAGACATATACCTATTATAGTGATACAATTGAGGTGGACTACTTTCTTCAGTCAAAGTAACCAGATTATCAAGCTGAATCATCTCTCCCGAATTGCTTCGTACGTATATAGATTTAAGATCAAGAGGTTCGCTCCGATCTTGTCTTTCGAGCTGACCTAACACCTGATAAAGTTTACCATTCATAACAAAATACCCAAACCTCGATCCGCTGAGAGCAAGTTGCAGTGTTTGTGCAATATTCTGCATCGATACACCCATAATTATAGCTTTTTCTCTATTAATTGTTACTCGTATCTCGGGTTTTGTAAATTTTAAATTTAAATCAACAAATTGAAAAACAGGGTTATTTGAAGCTTCCATCATAAATTGAGGTAAGACTTCTTTTAGTTTTTCGAGATCAGCGGCCTGAATAACAAACTGAACAGGTAATCCACCGCCTCTGCCTCCAAAAGTCTGTTGCTGTGAAACAAAAGTTCGCGCAGCGGTCATATTTTTAATGCGTGCCGAAATTTGGTCGGCAATATCCTGTTGAGAAACAGATCTTTCTTCATTATCTTTAAGAATTAACCTGATATTACCATTATTTGATGAACCCGACCAACCAGGAGAAATCATGGTAATCATTCCTTCTTTTTCAGGAATTTCGTTTTCGATAATCTCAGATAACTCCATCATATATTTTTGCATAAATTCATACGATGCACCTTCAGGCCCGGTTGAACCAATACTTAATGATGATCGATCCTCGAGCGGAGCCATCTCTGATGGTATGGAGCTAAATAAAACATATATTAGCCCAATAGTAATTACAGTTACCATTATCGCTAACCATCGTTTTTTCATGAACTTATTCAACGAATTTCCATATGCTGTTATTAATGCATTAAAAAATGGTTCTGTTTTATAATACAACCAGCTATGTTTCTGTCTTTTTTTAAGTAACCGACTTGCCAACATAGGTGTAAGCGTTAGGGCCATAAAAGATGAAATCAGAACGGCTCCTGAAATAACCACTGAGAATTCTTTAAATAATCGGCCTGTTGTTCCCTGCAAAAATATAATAGGAGTAAAAACTGCAATTAAAGTAATGGTTGTAGCAATTACAGCAAAGAAAATTTCAGCAGATCCTTTCATTCCAGCCTCCACTGGATCCATTCCTTTTTCGATCTTAGTATAAATATTTTCAAGTACAATAATGGCATCATCAACTACAAGTCCAATAGATAGTACTATACCTAAGAGTGTTAATACATTAATCGTGTATCCTGCAATATAAATAATAAAGAATGCACCAATAAGTGACACCGGAATTGCAATTACTGGAATAAATGTTGTGCGCCAATCTCGTAAAAATAGGAAGATGATTAAAACAACCAGAAAGAAAGCAAGGAAAATAGTTTCCTTAACTTCAGTGATTGATTTACGAATATAAGTAGTTAAGTCGAATCCAATACTAACATTTATGTCGGCAGGGAGATCTTTTTTAATTTGTTCCAGTCTTTTATATACCTGATCAACTATTTCGATATGATTTGATCCAGGTTGCGGAATAATTGCATTACCTACAGATGGCAAACCGTCACGCAATAAGGCAGTACGTTCATTCTCAGGTCCTATTTCAGCTCTTCCCACATCTTTAAATCGAACTACTCTATCGCCAGTTTGCTTTAGAATTAAATTATTAAAATCATCAGGAGTAACCAAACGACCCAGCGTTCGCACTGTAAGCTCAGTCATTAAGCCTTCAATTCTACCAGATGGAAGCTCAATATTTTCTCTATTGAGAGCATTTCTAACATCCACAGGTGTAAGCTCATATGCGGCTAATTTTGCAGGATCCATCCAAAGACGCATAGCTGGTCTTTTACTTCCCCATACAGCTACACTGCTAACTCCGGGAATAGTTTGCAGCCGTTCCATAAAAACATTTTCAGCAATATCACTTAAATCAATAAGAGTGCGTTTATCACTGGTAATATTCAGAAACATGATTGGTTCAGAATCTGCATCAGCTTTTGTAACTACTGGTGGTTCAGCATCAGAAGGCAGAAGTCTTCGTGCAGCTCCAACTTTATCGCGAACATCATTAGCTGCTGTTTCAAGATCAACATTTAAATCAAACTCTACTGTAATTCTACTCGAACCATCACGACTGGAGCTCGAAAGCGTATTAATACCAGGAATACCATTTATAGCTTGTTCTAATGGTTCGGTGATTTGTGTTTCAATAACATCGGAGTTTGCACCAACATAACTTGTACTTACCGAAACAATTGGCCTATCTATATTTGGGAATTCGCGAACTCCCAGATAGTTCATACCAATAAAACCGAATAGCAAAATTATAATGGTCATTACCAGCGATAAAACCGGCCTGCGTATACTTAATGATGATAAACTCATAAAACAATTTTTTTTCGAATTATTATTCCTTATTGGCAACAACAGGCATACCAGTACGAAGTTGCATGATACCGCTTATAATTACACTATCGCCAGGCTGAATGCCACTAATTACTTCTATTTCTTCGGCTGTTCGCAACCCAACATTAATGCTTACTGACTCGGCCTTACCGTTTTTAACAATAAAAACTCTTTCACCGCCCATTTCAGGTATTACGGCTTCGGTTGGAATATTGAGTGCATCCTTTTTCTCGCGAATAATTAATTCAATAGAAACAAATCTACCTGGTTTTATTTCTTCATTTGCGTTCTCATAAATTGCTCTAACTGCAATTGTCCGGGTTTTTGGGTCAATCTTAGGCTCAATAGCATATACTTTTGCCGAATACCACTTATCTACTTCTTCAATCTTGAATTGTAGATTTGTTCCTTGTTGCACTATTCCGGAGTATTTTTCGGGTATTGAAAAATCTATTTTTAATGGTTTATTCTTAACTAATTTGGCTATTAAAGTATTTGAGTTTACAAAAGCACCTTCACTTACAAACCGCAACCCAATTTTACCATCGAATGGAGCATGAATCTGGGTTTTAACAATTCGTGTTCTTAGTAATTTTATTTCTGACTCGATACTCTGAAGGTCTGTTTTTACCTGGTCGTAGGATTCCTGACTTACGGCTTCTTTGGCAAGCAGTATTTTCTGTCTGTTTTCTTTTTCCTGGGCCAGTTTTTCCTGTATCTGCAATTTATCAAGCTGAGCTTGCAAATCATCATCAATTAGTTTTGCTAATAGCTGTCCTTTTTTAACATATGATCCCTCTTTAAAATAGATAGCAGCAATTTTACCCGCAGTTTCGAACGATAAATCAACTTCCTCGTCGGGAATAATTGTTCCTGATGATTTTATTATCTCCTTAAGCAAGGTTGGATTAATAACTTTTGTTTTTACTGCAACTGCTTGCCGCGACCCAGCCATAGCTTTATTATTCTTCTTTGCTCTGTAATCTTTTATTTTGGGAAAGGCTATTAATCCTATAATTATTATAATGATTAGCGTCCACAGTATTGTTTTAATTTTTCTATTCATATCTATTATTTTATGCGTATTTCAATAAAATTAATCTGAATTTAGATTGCAATTTTTAAGTATCGTTTAATACAAAAGTTGTTTTTATGAGTAAAAAGCAAAATAGTACTTAAAAATCGTTTAAAAACCCGGCAAAATAATTAATCATTTAACAAATAATGAAATATTTTGTTGAATTTATTGGTTTAATACTTTAATAAAATCATTACAAAATTAATGAATCAATTTTCCAAATTAACTATCTGAATAATTAGCGAATAAATCAATCTTATTGTTTTCAAGAAAAAATCAGGTATTTTACAATACCTGATTTAATAATTTTATGTAACCAACTATCTATTTTAATGATTCTAAAGGTATAGCCATATCAGTTGAAACATGATTAAAACTATGTTCGTTCTTCAGCTTTGTCTCGTAATTATTAAGCTTATCGGCAATAAACTTCTCGAGTTTTTTATTCATTTTTTCAATTTTTTCGTTGGGCGTAACAGTTGGAGCTTTTTCATTTACAAGCATTTTCACTTTATGCAGATCTTCCACTTTATCAATCGTAACAGGTGTAAGTCCAACACGGGCCTTCATAGCTCCCATGATTACATCAACCATTACAATATAAATTTTATCAGCTTCAAGCTCAGCGGTTAAAAACTCTTTATTCTCTGATGAAGCCCAAAACAAATGTGTTCCTGGATCAACCTCATAGCGCATATACTGATCACCTTTAAATGCACCAATAAACTTATCCTGATGAAAAAACTCAAACTCAACAGGCTTTCCATACAAAGTAACTCTGGTAAAATAAACTACAGCTTTACCTTCTGTTGGTTGCTGAAATCCCTGGGCAGAAACCATAGTTGATACTGCCAGAATGCTTAATGCAAAAATGAATAGTAATTTTTTCATAATAAATAGCTTTAGTTAATAAATAATATCTTATTATTTTTCTTGATCCTCAACAGGAATAGCCATTTCAGGAGTAATTTTGCGTAGGTTTTCTCCTTTTAATTGTGTTTCATACAATTGTAAGCTCTCTGTTATAAAGGTTGAAAATTTAACATTTAGCTTTTCCACATCGATATCTTTTATAACTACCGGAGGTTTTTTAAGGATGAGTTTTTTAGCCCTGCTGAATAATTCTGTATCGTTTTCGTTGACAGGTCGGAGCCCAATTACAGGTTTTTTCTTCCCGGTTTTAATATCTACAATCACAATATAAGTTTCGCCGGCTTTCAGGTCTGATGGTAAGAACTCAATATTTTCGCCAGCACCCCAAATAAGCTGTTCTCCCGGATCAAATTCGTAGCGCATATAGTTTTCGCCTTTAAATGCTCCTATAAATTTATCGTTAAGATAAAAATCAAAAGCTACAGCAAATCCATAGGCAGATATTCGTGTGAAATAAACCACCGCCTTTTCAGGTGCAGGAGGTGTAAATCCCTGGGCTGAAATCAAATTTATACTCGATAAAAATACGAGCAAAAGAACAACAATAGCTTTTCTCATAGTAATAAAGTTTAATTAACTATGAAAGTTATTAAAAATCAAATTGATAATCAATAAAACAAATGATTCTTTATAAAGCTATCGATTAATAGGCTTTTACTCCCAATCGAGCAATCGTTTCTCTCCTTTCAACGATTTTATTTCAGATATTTCCTGGCTTACCTCAACAACACCTTTATAAACGCCATTATTATCGCGAACAGCAAAATATTGTATTAAAATGGTTTCGTTTTTCATGTTAATCCAGAAACTAGCTTTGTCTTTTGAGCCATTTTTGAAAGCTTCCACAATTTTTTCAACAACATGCACACTTTCTGGTGGATGGCAATTTGCAACATCGCGTCCGATAATTGCATTTGATCTTGGGAAGATTCGTTTTTTGGGTGATGAATAATATCTCACTTTATTATTCTCATCAACATACGTAATATCAACTGGCAAGTGATTAAAAACCAGCTTTATCTGTTCAGGAAACATAACTCCTGTTTCAAGGTTTATTTCGTTTGGTGCATTTACAGTCGATTCCATTACTATTTCTTTTGATGTTAAAATGGGTTTTACAAAAGGCCATTGCATATCAATACTTTCGAGCAACAGCTTATTTAATTCATTTGTTGGGATGGTTTTAATTATTTGTGGAAATAATATTTTTTCTTCTCTAAATTTAATTGCATACATATTAAAAAATATCAGACCAACAAGCTCATTAAAATCATCAAGATCAGCGATTTCTGATTCAAGCAATTTTATAATTTCTTTCAGATTACGTCTAATATCATCATGAAACGACCACATTACTTTAACACAGCGGTAATCGGGCCAGTATTTCTCTAACATCGGAAAAAGAAGATTTTCCTTAATAATATAATGAGTCTCAAATTGAAGTATTTCAACAAACTGTTCTCTGATTACATTTCGCAAAGATTTGGTAATTTCTTCTTTATTAATCTGCCTGATAAATGGTTTTAGATTTTTAAGCCGGTTATCCATTTCTGCATTATTTGCTCTTAAATAAAACAAAAATGATTTATCTTCTAAATCTGGATCGGGCTTATTATCCAATGCTTTGTGAAACAGGTTAAGAATTTTATTAATACCTGTTTTAAGCTCCTGCATATCAGCAATGTTTTTAACCATTTCATCAACAACCCAAATAACTTCTGCTGCTGTAACAGAATCCATAATATCCCGGTTTTGCTCAACAGCAGTAACAGGTTTGTCGGCGTTTAAAATCTGCACGCAGAAATTATACA
>JAVEZW010000038.1:0-20550 GCA_034002805.1 Bacteroidales bacterium
TAGGTGTTCATATTGCGCGAGTTGCTGTTATAGCCTTTCTATATCCTGTGATGAGAAAATCAGGATATGGACTAAAAGTTAAAGACTCATATGTGCTATGGTGGGGTGCATTAAGAGGTGGAATTGCTTTGGTTTTGGCATTAATCGTAGCCGGCGAAAAAAGTATCGATATAAATATTCGAAATCAATTTTTATTTTATACTGCCGGACTAGTAACTTTAACATTATTAATCAATGCTACAACCATTAAAGCATTATTAGTAAAACTAGGTATGACAGAAATCCCACCGGCCAAACAAAAAATGATGCAGAATGCAAAAAGTTATCTGCGAAATAGCACCGAAACATCTATTGACAAATTAAAAGAAGATCGTTTTCTTAATCGTGCCAATTGGGAAAGCGTACGAATGTATTTGCCAGAAGAAATTGAAGAAATTGATATTGATCTCAATGAAGGTAGAAATGCAAATTTATACGAAACCAGAAGAAGGATTTTAGAAAAAGAAAAGAGTAGTTATTGGAATCAATTTAAAGAAGGAATGCTGGGTCCAATTGCGGTTAAGAACCTTACCGATGCAATAAATGAGATTATTGATCAGGATGGAAAAATCCCTTTATCTGAAAGAAAAGATCTCGAACAACTTTGGCATACACCAAAATTTTTAAGCAAACTGCAATCAGTACCAATTTTAGGAAAAATTACTCAACAATTTTTCTTCGACAGATTAGTAACCAGTTACGATGCTGCAAGAGGATTTGTTGAGGCTCAATACGAATCATTAAAACTTCTCGAAGGAATGGTTCTTAGCTCCTCATCAGACGAGCTTACTCTTGATCAGGATTTAGCAACTATAGAAGCAGAGATAAACGAAAACCGAATACATGGGTTAACGTTTCTTCGAAATCTTAAAAACACCTATCCTGAAATTTACGATTCCATTGCCACCCGACAAGCCATTCGCACAACATTAAACAGCGAACTTAAAATTGTTGAAAAACTACAGAAAAAAGGCCAAATAGGTGAAGATGAAGCCATTAAAATGACCGAAAGCATTGAAGAGCGAATGAAAAAACTTATCGATTCGCCACCAGCTGTTAAGCCTTTGGAAAAGAGTAGTTTATTGCAAGAAATACCTTGGCTTGCCGAATTAGACAAACCTACTTTTAGCAAGATTGTTAATTTGTTTCAGGAACGAGTATATGCTGTTGGTGAAAAGATAATAAAAGAGCACGGACAAATTGATGGTTTGTATGTAATCGCACGTGGTTCTGTTAAAGTAACCATTAACAATAAATTAATTGATATACTGGGTAAAGGAAGTGTTATTGGCGAAATATCGGTTTTAACAAATATTCCGCGAACAGCAACTGTAACAGCAGAATCGCCAGTTACGGTTTTAAGATTAACCTCGGTAAGCATGCAGCAGATAGTTCACGAGAACAACACACTCGAAGATAAACTATGGCAAATTGCAGCTCCCCGCTTGGGCGAAAACATAATTCAGGAATCAAAAGAATATACGAATCTGACACAAAACGAACTTCGCAGGTGGTTATCAAAAGGAGAACTGATTTGTACTAAAAAGGTTAGAAATATTGATCTTGATAATAAAATTGGGATACTTATTTCGGGGAAAGCTATTCAACAAAACGATATTGCAATTGATGCTCCCTATATTATTAAGGAGAACTCTGTTACATTAAGTCGCGAAAGCAGGTTGCTTATCTGTAGTAAACCCGATTAATTTTAAGGAAAAATCTCAACAATTGGTTTGCCTGTTGACGAATTTGGAGAATTTATTTTAAGTATCCATGATATAGTTGGAGCAATATCAGTCATATCAATTTCCTTATCAATTCGCGATTTGGAAACTCCTCCTCCATACCATATAAGTGGAACATGTGTGTCGTAATTATAAGCAGACCCAGAGGCAGTTACGCTACCATTTTTTTCAATCCAGCCAGGCTCAAGATTAACTAAAACATCACCTGATCTTTTTTGGTTAAAGCTATTCTGTATCTTTTTATTTATGCCCGATTCGAAATTTGTTGATAATAAAACAGCTGCAGGAATAGCATTAGCAACACCGGCATACTGAACTACAAAATCAGCAATCCGCGACTGAATCTCACTGGCCAATACTCCTGTTTTGTCAAGCATCTTTTGATTGATATAAAATTGTCTTGCATAATACATAGAAACCCAATCACCCTCATCATACAAAATATTTAAATAACTGTTTAACAGAGCGATGCATTGCTGTCCATCAAAAATACCGGCATTTTGTTTTTTTGAAAGCAGATATTCAGGTATATCAGAAACACCCCGATCTGAAGTAATATAAACTACTACATTATTAAGACCGATCTCCTGATCTAAAAACCCGATAAAATGAGCCAGATCTTTGTCTAATCTTAAATAAGCATCTTCCATTTCGACAGATCTAGGACCAAAAAGCTCATTAACATAATGAGTTACAGAAAAACTAATCGAGATAAAGTCAGGATAATCATCCTTGCCAAGATTTTCGCCAACAATAGCCGAAGTAGCAAAATCTTTTGTATATGTATTTCCGTAGGGTGTATATTTCAGATATTTGTAATTACCTGATTTTGATTGAAGAAAAGGCAACTCATAGGGAAATGTGTTTCGGTAGTTTTTAAAACCCATTTCGAAAGGATTTTGGTCTGGTAGGCTTGAATGATAATTTTCGGCCAACGAATTTAATGTTGCCCATGATTTTTTCATGTAAACATCCTGAAACTTTTTTAAATTAAACTCCTTAGCCCAGTTTGGCAAAGAATCGGTATAATAACTGCCAGTCTCCCAACCCCCGATTTCATCATTAAACCAGAATGCATAATCAGCAGACCTGCCACCCGAAATAACCGAGGATACTGGATTTAATGCAACAGAAATGATTTTTGATTTTTCGTTAAACCCGATCTTTATTTCATCACCAATAGAAGAAACAAGCAAATTTTGAGGAGAAAAATTATCAGCAGTACTATTAATCACCTTATCGGTTAATCTGTTGTACCAGGTATCGGCTATTATTCCATGGTACGATGGATTTGTACCGGTAACAATCGTTGCATGCCCAACGCTATTTTGAGTTATTAAATAATTATATTTTGCATTGGTACACAAACTCCCGTTATCAATAATCTTTTTAAAACCGTCATCTCCAAATGAATCCCAATACCGAAGCAACATTTCGTAGCGCATTTCTTCAATGACAATACCTACAATCAGTTTAGGCGTTTTGTTTTTAAAGCTCT
Organism: Bacteroidales bacterium; assembly: GCA_034002805.1. Lineage (GTDB taxonomy): Bacteria > Bacteroidota > Bacteroidia > Bacteroidales > UBA12077 > UBA12077. The sequence continues at coordinate 3,283 of JAVEZW010000038.1, forward strand.
CCTTTTGATTTTGAGCTATCGCCACATGAAATTGCACAATAGATAGTATAAAAACCCATATTAATAACCGCATACCACAAGATTTTCGTTATTTCTCGGGCTAAAATAAATAAAACTAAACCAATCATTCTAATTAAATGATCGATTTTTAATCAATTTCTTACAATGATACTTTAAATTATTTCTGCTAATAAACCTTTTTAACTTTAAAAATATTACCTGTCTGAATAAAAAAGATCCGAAGTCCCTGAGTAAAGATCAGGAGCCTTCGGATCTTATGATTAACCCTTTGTATTTTTAAGAAGTCTATTGTTAGATTTTTCTAATTGCTTCCTTAAAAAATACCTGTTGTTTCCGTTATTCTTTTACCATTTTCATCTTTATGATGTTCTCATCTGAGGTTGTAGCGGTAATAAAATAAATTCCATTAGACAAATCGCTGGTTTGGATAGTCTCAGATACTGAACCATTCAATTCAATCTCTAAAACCTTTTGACCAATTACATTTGTAATAACAAACTGATTGATACCAATAGTACTCTTAATTGATATGCTATTTGTAAATGGATTTGGGAAAACTTCAACTTTGATTTGATCACCAATCTCCTCATCAACTGATGTACTTAATGACATCGAAACGTTTTGTGTAACGTTAGCATTAACGACTGTAACATTTCCTGTCGCATTCGTGTAACCTGTTAATGTAACAGAATATGCAATACTAGATGCAGGTGCTACATCGGTGAAAACAGCTAATCCTGAAGCATTGGTAAGTTGAGATCCGTAACCTGTTAGAGCTACAGTTGCGCCAATTAGCGGGTTTCCAGCAGAGGTAACAACAAACTGAACATCATAAGTTGTTAATATAAGCACCACATTCTGAGTAACATCCTGATCAACAACACTAACAGTGCCCGAATAATTGTCATATCCAGTTGAGGTAACACTAAAGTTATAATCTCCCACTAATAAGTTTATACTAGCAATACCACCAGCTGCAGTAGTAATATCATGTCCATCAATACTTATTATTGCGCCGTCAATAGGATTTGCTCCATCATTAACATTAAATGTAACTAGATAGTTTTCTAATGATGTACCTGTAACATTAACATTTATACTTGTAGCATCTGTACTTGTATGAACTATGTTTTCATCGTAAGCAACTAGTGAATTAGGTGCAAACTTCACATACACATTTGATGTAGAGATTATTCCGCTCGCAGGTTCAAAATTAAGTACATTAGTAAATCCGCTTCCAGTAGTTTTCGAAATAACAAATCCATTAGGTGCGGTTACTACAAGATTCTGGCTCAATCCATCAGCAGAGACTGTATAGGATTGCTCCGTTGACTCAAATCCATTATAAACATCTTCGAAAACCAATTTTTGTTTAGATGTATTTATTTCTGCAGGAACAACTCCCTCTCCAGTGACAGAAATAATCCTTTGAGTTGCACCAGCACTTATGTGTATAATCGATTCATTGTAAACTTTTTTAGCAGTAGGAATAAATCGAACATATATAGTAGTAGCAGAAACATCACCTCCAATTTGATTAAGAGATAAAGTATTTGTAAATCCTGCCCCGCTTGAAGTAGATATTTGGAATCCATAAGGGACAGAAATACTAATGTTTTCTGTTAATCCTGAACCTGAAACAATATATTCCTGTTCATCCGAAATCTGACCTAAATAAACATCACCAAAATCGAGTTGGTTAGAGTTTATTTGAATAATAGGTGTCCCTGCAGTAATTGATATACCGGTAAGATTTACAACTTTCTCTTCATCGTTGTTGGTAATAGTTAAAAATCCAGGTATTGTACCTGTAACCGTAGGAGCAAAAGTTATTACTACATCTGTTGATTCTCCTGGAAGCAATTCAAAACTTGTAACATCAGGATAATAAGCTAATGTATCACTTACAATATCAGTTACAAATAATGTATCGCATCCATTGTTTGTTACAGTTAGAATTCTGGTTGTTGTTAAACCATCGTAAACTTCATTAAAATCAATTATTGTTGAAGACAAGCTAATCTCAGGAGCACCATTAACCGTTAATACATATGGAACTGTTATAGATGGATTTAAGGGATCATTTGAAAAGACTTTAAAATCCTTCAAATAAACACCTGAATTTAATCCAGTAGCATCAAACTCAATATCTTCTACTTTATTTCCTCCGGGGACAACTGATCCCGAAGCAAAGGACTTAAATGAGCTGCCGTAAAATTCAACTTTATTAAAGTCTAAACCATAGCCTGGATTTACCTCATCACTATTATCTAATACCACAACAATTTCGTTATCAGCAACCCATTGTTCTAGCTGCATGCCACTAAAATTGAAACTTCTGGTAAAATCGGTTCCATCGGGGAAAGTTGTTTCATTGATTCTGCCAATAAAGTCCCCATCAATATATAAATCTGCATATTCGCTTAAACTTGTATAATCACCATTAAGTGTAATTTCGAGTGTGATTTCAAATGTAGAAGTACTCAAACCTGAGAAAGTGTGGATTGTATTTTCTCCGGTATTTGTATAATTTTTATTGCTTACAAAATTATAATCATCGCTTTCTGCAATTTCATAGTTTAACTCTGCCAAGCCAGCAGTATTATAAATAGTTAATGGTAAAATTTGTACTACATCACATCCATTTGCTGTTACATCAAAACTTAATGGAGAAATTGTAATTTCAGGAGCTCCTGTGCCATTACCCTTAACAGGAATTTTTATCTCTTCATCATCGTTTATAAATATAAGTGTATCGATATAAGCCTCAATAGCAGAAGGAGCAAATGTAACCTGCAATTCGATTGTATCTTTTGGTAAAACCTCAAATGTCGTATTATCAATTGAGAACTCAAGAATTGAGTTTGTAATGTCAGATACAAATAGAGTATCACAACCTGTATTTATAACCGATATAGTCTGAAGCTTTTTGTCACCTTTAAATACATTACCGAAATTAATCGAATCAACAGATATTTCGATCTGTGGGATACCTTGAATCTCTAATATTATTGGCACATTGATGGAAGGATTTGCAGGGTCGTTAGAATTAATTTGGAATGAGCCATTGTAATTGCCTTCAACTAAATCAGTTGTATTAATCTCAATGTTTACATTAGCAGAGTTTCCTGAATCTATAGTTCCATTTGCTGGAGTAAAATCAGCCCATTCAACACCTATTGAATAACTGATTCTTCCATTCCATGTTCTAGGAGTAAATGTACTTCCAAATGGATATTCTTTACCAACACCTGTAGTAATAGAAATATTATCATCAGAATAATTATTTGCTCCATCGGTATAATTTATACTACCTCCATCAGTTGTTGTTATATAAATACCGTAAGTTTCTCCACCTGGTATCATTAATGTTTTCCCAAAATCAACTAATGTAAAGTTGCCAGTACCCAATCCAATAACAGTTGTTGTTCCAAAAAGGGTCCAATCTCCAGCAGTAGTTTCTGAACCAACATAAGTGCCAACCTTATAATAAACCTCAATAGTATAATTTCCTGGATCGGTCGTATTTATCTCAAAACTCTCAATACTTATACTCTGCTTTGCATAGACATCAAACATGTTTCCATTTTGGCTGTTTCCTGCCGCCATAGTTGTAACAATTTGTTCCTGCTGATATGTAGAAATCCCCCAATTAAGAGCAGCTGTACCTGTATTATTTATTGTAATAGTCTCGTTCTGAATAACATCACATCCAGTGATAATTAATTCCAACGTATCAGGAACAACCTCTGCTGTGGCTGATGCTATGCCCACACCAGTAAGGTTAATAGTTTGCTCAGCATCATTATTAACAATAGTCAGCACACCATTATAGGTTACTACATCTGTTGGAATGAATAATACATTTACATTTAAACTATCGCCTGGTAAAATTGAGAAATTTGTTGTGTCAGCAGTAAATTGAGGAAGTGAACTTGTAATATCAGTAACAAATAAAGTATCGCAACCATAGTTTTTTACCTTAAATAATAGGGTTGAATCGTCGTTTACCAGAATGTTTCCATAATCCAAGCTTGATAATGACAAATTTATTTCTGGATTTCCATCTACAATCAGAGCATACGGTATAGTAACTATGGGATTGATTGTATCATTTGAATTAATTATTAATTCACGAGGATATAATCCGGAATTTAAGCCTGTCGCATCTATTTCTAGGTCGTAAACCAAGGAATCATCTGGCAAAATTGAGCCTTCGAGCAAAGTAACTATTGATCCATCCTGATCTTCGACGATGCTATAATTCAAATTTGATAATCCTGTTTTATTAAAAATAGTTACCGGAAAATTTTGGACTATGTCACAACCTGTTGCAGTTACTGCAAAGGTGTCTGGTAAAACAGTAATAAACGGTGCTTCGCTTCCAATACCAATTAAATCAACTGTTTTTTCGGTATCGTTATTGGTAATCGTTAATATCCCATTGTATGTAGCCAGTGCAGTTGGATTAAATGAAAGACGAATAACTGTTGTATCATCAGGCAGAATGGTTAAAGGAGGCACAACATCAAATCCAAATTCAGGGATTGAACTTGTGATATTGGTAATAGTAAGGGTATCACATCCTGTATTAACTACAGATAATGCTTTGTTCCCTTGCGCATCAACTACAATGTTTTTAAAGTCAATCGTAGTAGCCGATAATTCAATAATAGGAACAGTATTAACTGTAAATGTAAGCGGAATAATAACACTTGGATTATCAATGCTATTATTTTGAATGTTTAATTTGAATTCATAATTCCCTTCCATTAATTTTTCAGAATTAAATTCAAAGTTTAATTCTTCAGAATTACCAGTAGTTATAGTTCCTGATATGCTGCTTATAGTCAGCCATCCAGGAACAGAACCTCCCCATTGAATAGCATTTGCCAATATCTTTGCAGCATTATCATCATAATCAAAAAAATCATAACCTATATATATGATCTTTCCATCGTTTATCTCTCTATATGTAACCACGTCAAAACCGCTATACTGAACTAACTGGATTGCGTCACTATTTGTAAAATCATATAAATAAGTTGCATTCTGTCCAATTAGAGGTTCTATAACACCACTGACTATAGGATGTAATTTATCATTTATTGTCAAAACATCCATGGCGGAACCATTATTTATACCAGTGAATAATCCTGTATTGAAAATACAGTCGCCGTTGCTTGTACCACAAAAGATTACTTTGCCTCCATTATTTACAAAATTCTGTAACACTGTTGCAAATCCAGTAAATACAGATGGATCACCCATCTCTTGTTCAGCAATAAGTAAAATATTATTATTTACTAGAGCATTCTCAAGCTCTGTTGCAGATGTTGTATTTATCTCAGTTAAATTATAATCTGTGAAATACTGATTAATAGCCGCAATTGTATTGGGATATTCTGTGCTCATGTCTACGCCATAAGTTAAAGCAAGAACATTGGCGCCAAAAGAAATCTCCCAATCTAAATTATTGCCTCCTGTATTTGAAATTTTTAATGATCTGTTGTCAGCTTGGTCGCAACCAGTAACTGAGACATTAAAAGAAGTAGAATCAACCTCAATTATTGGCCCAGAAATACCTTGGCCAGTTAATGAAACGGCAATAGAATCTTCATCTGCATCATCACTTTTAATTGATAAGATACCATTATATACCTGTGCAGCAGTTGGATTAAAGCTAACCTCAACAATTTGAGATTCTCCAGGAAGCACTAGAAAAGTTGCTAAATCTGAAACAAACGCCGTTTCGTCTGAACTAATACTACTTATATTAAGTGTATCGGTTCCCAAATTCTCTATTTCTAAATTTAAACTAGCTGTTCCATTAATAAAAACATCGTTGTAATTATATGTTGATGGTATTACATTAATTTCTGGCACACCATTTACAGTTAATTCTACAGGTATATAAATCTGTGGATTCAATGGATCATTTGTAAAAAAACTAATCATTGAATAGTAGGTTCCTGCGTTTAAATTAGTTGCATCGAAGGTAACATTGATTGTTGTGGATTGGCCTGATGCTGTTTCTCCACTTTCTAAAGCAACACTTAACCAATTAGGGAAAATGGGCTTGTAATCTAACTTAAATCCACCGCCATTAGCATTATCTGTCCATGATTTAAAAACTATATCATAATAAATATCCTTATCGGTAATCTTCATTGATAAATTTTCCCCAACCTGTGCCGGAGGATTCCAACCAACTGCATCAACCCATATCTGGTATTCTTCACTAGACAATTCTTCTGTAAGTCCATAAGCCCATAAAGTGCCTTTTGGTGATATAGAACTATTATAAACTCCTTCTTGTGCAATGTTAAAAATGCCTTGGGAATTCTTTCTAGTAATTAATACATTTTCAGCTAGTTCTAACTGATTTTTTTCAAGAGTCCAGTCTGCATAATTAATTTTTTCAAACGATTTTACATCTCTATCCCAGCTTAATATTAATCCGCCAATATTCGAGATGGTAAAGGATTTCGTAATAGAAGTACCTGCAACTAATTCTTCAGTAAAAGAAGCAGGACTAACTACAGCTATTGGTTTATTAATGATAATAATATCATCAATTTGCCATACAGTCGAAATAGTATCGCCACCAGCATATTTAAATGCGAAGTTCACATTCGAACCGGTATATGCATCAAGGTCAATTGCTCCTGAATTTTGCCAATCTCCGTAAGAAGATCCATCGTCTGTTGGCTTGGTAAATGTCAATTCTGTCCAATTTGCTGTTTCAATATTACCAGCATAATCAGTAGAAATCCACAAACTCATTACATTGGCATTCGAATTACCGGATTTGCTTCTAAAATTTAAAACATTCCCTGGAGTTAAATAAACAGGTGGAGTAACCAGCCATACAAAATTACTGTCCTCGCCTGAATTATAAGCACTCATCTGTGCAAAATAATTATCTTCAGAAGCATCATATTTGCCCTGAAAAAATGTTGTTCCTTTTTCTGCAAAATTGTCCCATCCAATTATGTTAATATTCTGGTCGGGAGTTACTGAGTTAAAATTCTCAGATAGAATTTGTCCAACCATACTATTAGCCAAGAACAAAATAAAAAATAATACAGTGTAAATTTTCTTCATAATTAGTTTTATTTGTTAATATATTTATTGATTTTTTTAAGTCTATTCTATTGTAAATTGGTCATTAAAACTAAACGTTGGTAATTAATTAAAGGTAAAATAACGCTTGCAACCATAAAATTTAGTATAGTAAATATACTAAAAATAAATAAGTTTTTTATGATATAAGTCATTGATTTAAAATTGCAAATAACACAAAATCTCTAATATATAGCTGATATTAAGAACCATAACCCCTTTTGCAATCTGATAAAATAATTGAAGATAAGATTCAACCAAAATAATAGATTATAATTTTTGAGTAATTATGAACTATGGAGAATTAAAAGAACATTATTGCAAATAAGCCCAAAAGAAATAGCTAGAAAACTTGGGCCTTTTATTGCATCATGCATTATTACTCCAATCCATGAGTTAATTTTGGTTTTAGGCCGCTTACGATTGGATAAAAATCATCGGAAATAGAGTTAAAAATAGCTACCATCCAAACACAAGATGACATATTATAATAGAATAATGATGGCTGCAGTTCAAAATAAAAGTTGATTTAGATTTTATTTACACATTAAACCTTATGTGCAAAATATCACCATCATCTACGATATAGTTTTTGCCTTCAACATGGAATTTCCCGGCTTCTTTAACCTTGTTCTCACTACCCAGTGTAATAAAATCAGTATATTTCATTACCTCGGCACGAATAAAACCTCTTTCAAGATCGCTATGTATTGCTCCTGATGCTTGTGGAGCAGTCATTCCCTTTTTAATTGTCCATGCTTTTATTTCTTTTGGGCCAACAGTAAAAAACGATAACAAATTTAAGAGCGAATAAGCACTTCTAATAAGCTTATTAACACCTGGTTCTGCAAGGCCTGCGTCTTCAAGAAAAACTTTTCTATCATTTAAATCTTCCAGATCAGCAATCTCTGCCTCAAGTTTACCTGCGATAACTAAAATCTCTGTATTCTGATTTTTTAAGACTTCTTTTACACTCTCAACATATTTGTTACCGTTGATCGCAGATTTATCATCCACATTGCAAACAAAAATGATGGGTTTTGCAGTTAGCAAAAACATATCATCCATATATTTTTTATCATTTTCGGAGATATGGTAATCACGAACATTCTTCATTTGTTCGAGGTGATCTTTTAATCCTGTTAAAAAATCAACGCCATGCTTAGCATCTTTATCACCGATTTTTACCATTTTCTCTAATCTGGCAATTTTTTTATCTACCGATTCGAGGTCTTTAACTTGTAACTCAAGATCAATAGTTTCAATATCACGAACCGGATTCACAGATCCATCCACATGTGGCAGATTTGGATCATCAAAACATCTCAAAACATGAATTAGCGCATCGGTATTTCTAATGTCAGCCAAAAATTTATTACCAACACCTTCGCCCTGATTAGCTCCTTTTGTTAAACCCGGAATATCAACTATTTCGACTGTTGCAGGAACCACCTTTTCTGTAGGCTGCAATTTTTCTAATTCAAACAACCTGCTATCAGGCACATTTATAATTCCAATATTTGATTTGCTTGAGCTAAAAGCAAACGTAGTTGTTTCAACTTTTGTATTCGACATACAATTAAACAAAGTTGATTTGCCCACATTTGTTATTCCAATAATACCGCACTGCAGTCCCATAAATTCTTATAATTAATTATTTTTTATGCCTCAAAATTACACTTTTTCGCGTTTTTAAAAAGACAATAAACAAAATAGTGAATTTAAAGCATGATGCATAAGTTAAAAGGGCTATACCGATAAAATAATAAGATCATAAATAGCTCCTTCATTATACTTATCAATATATCTCAAGTTAAATGCTTAAAATTTTTATTTATAAGATGTTTAAAAGAATTTGGATTTATTTCCGTTGTTTATAAGTAAAAACGTTAATTTTACAACTTATTTTTGTTGTAAAGAAAGTACTGATTTAAAAATAATTATAGTAATAGAAATGGCAGATATTCAAAAACTTAAAACAATTGCAACACAGGTTCGTCGCGATATAGTACGTATGGTTCATGCTCAAAGCTCTGGTCATCCGGGTGGCTCATTAGGTTGTACTGATTTTTTAACTGCTTTGTATTTCGATATAATGGATCACAATCCAAAAAAATTCGAAATGGATGGAACACAACAGGATTTGTTTTTCCTTTCTAACGGACACCTTTCCGCATTGTGGTATAGCGTTTTAGCTCGTTCAGGATATTTTGCAATTGACGAACTAAAAACATTCAGGGTTTTAAACTCAAGACTGCAAGGACACCCAACTACTAAAGAGGGTTTACCAGGAATACGGGTTGCTTCCGGATCATTAGGCCAGGGTTTATCTGTTGCATGTGGTGCTGCTTTAACAAAAAAATTAAATAACGACCCAAAAATTGTATATACATTACATGGTGATGGCGAACTTCAGGAAGGTCAGATTTGGGAAGCTGCTATGTTTGCTGCTCATCATAAAATAGATAATATCATTTCAACAGTCGATTATAATGGCAAACAAATTGATGGCCCTGTTGATGAAGTAATGTCTTTAGGTGACCTTAAAGCTAAATGGGAAAGCTTTGGATGGCTTGTTTTAGAAATGAATGGTAATGATATGGAAGATGTTATTAAAACAATGAATCATGCAAAAACATTAACAGGAAATCAAAAACCAATTGTAATTTTAATGAAAACCGAAATGGGTATGGGCGTTGATTTTATGATGGGTACTCATAAATGGCATGGTTCAGCACCAAATGACGAACAGCTTCAGAAAGCATTAAGTCAGTTAGAGCAAACATTAGGCGATTTTTAAAAAGTGAATTTTCAAATTATTAACAGGATATGAAAAATATTGTAATTATTGCACACGATAGTAAGAAACCTGAGATGGTTCAGTTTCTTAACGACAGGAGAGAATGGATTTACGGGGTAAACTTAATTGCAACAGGACGAACCGCCGAATTTGTTGAATCACAAGGAATAAAAGTACATCATTTAAGTCCGGGAAAATCTGGCGGATATCTCGAAATTACCGATATGATTACACGTAAAGAAGTAGATATAGTTATTTTCTTGCGTGATCCATTTATCAAACAAGGTCATCACGAAGATATTCAGAAACTACTCGAATCATGTAATTTTTATAATATCCCATTAGCCACAAATTATGCCACTGCTGAGCTTGTAATTCTTGGTCTAATAAAAAAAGAAGATTACGAGCGAATGAAAACTAATGAGTAGTCAGTGATTTTAATTATTATCAATCTGTAATCGTACAACTTTTTGAAAAAAAACAAATCCTTCATAATACTGATTCTTATTAGTTTTGGTATCGTTTTTCAAGGATGGGCTCAAACAAAAGAAAAGCCTGCTCCTCCCGAAAACCATATCTTATTTATTTTTGATGCTTCGCAAAGCATGTATGGCAACTGGGAGAGTGATAGAAAAATTAACATCGCCCGTAAATATCTTACCCAGCTTATCGACAGCCTTGAAAAAATTGACAATGTAAAACTGGCGCTTCGCGTTTATGGACACCAGAAAGATGTACCACCACAGGATTGTAACGACACAAAGCTTGAGGTGCCTTTTAAAGATAATAATGCTGCCGAGATAAGGCAAAAACTGAGGTATCTGATTCCTCGCGGAACAACTCCAATTGCAAATTCATTAACACTGGCCGAGAATGATTTTCCGTCATGCGAAAATTGTAGAAATATCATTATTCTTATTACCGATGGCGTTGAAGCATGCGATGGCGACCCATGTCAGGCCTCATTAAGTCTTCAGAAAAAAGGGATAATCCTAAAACCCTTTATCATTGGCATTGGAATAGATCCTAATTTCGAAAAAACATTCGAATGTGTTGGTCAGTTTTACAATACTCCCAACGAACAAAAATTTAGTGAAGTACTTGAAGTGGTAATTACACGAGCACTTAACGCAACCTCAGCTCAGGTAAACTTACTCGATATATACGGTAAACCTACCGAAACAGATGTTAATATGACTTTTTTCGATAGTTTTTCGGGTAAAGTAAGGTATAATTTTGTGCATAGTATTAATTATAAAGGGAACCCTGACACATTATTCATCGATCCACTCGTAACTTATAATATCGTTGTGCAAACATTGCCTGCTGTGGTTAAGAATGACGTTTTTCTATCCGAAGGCAAGCATAATATGATTGGTATTGATGCTCCACAAGGATCGCTTAATATTTTTAGTCTTGGAAATAATCAATATAAAGATTTAAAAATACTGATTAAAGAAACGGGTAAATCAGAAATTCTAAATATCCAAACTTGCGGCCAAACAGAGAAATACATTGTTGGTAATTACGACCTTGAAGTACTTACCTTGCCCCGTTTGGTTTTAAATGATGTCAAAATCGAACAAAGCACTACAACTAAAATTGAAATCCCTAAACCCGGCATTGCAAACTTCTCAATTCCATCATCGGGATTTGCAAGCTTGTACCAAGAAACAAGGGATACACTAAAATGGGTTTACAACTTCGAACAACAAAACACCAGGCCATCATTAGTATTGCAACCTGGCGATTACAGGATTGTTTACAGGCCAAAAAATGTAAAAGAATCCATATACACCATTAAAAAACGATTTACTATAAAATCAGGATCATCAAATACAATAATACTTTTATAATTATTACAATGAAAAAATTCGAATACACCGAGAAAAAAGATACACGATCAGGGTTTGGAGCAGGACTGCTTGAGCTTGGAAGAAAAAATAACAATGTGGTTGCTCTTTGCGCAGACCTAATTGGGTCGCTTAAAATGGACGCATTTATAAAAGAATTTCCTGATCGATTTATTCAGTGTGGTATTGCCGAAGCAAATATGATTGGTGTTGCCGCAGGATTAACCATTGGGGGAAAAATTCCATTTGCCGGAACATTCGCCAATTTTGCTACAGGCCGTGTTTATGATCAGATAAGACAATCTGTGGCTTATTCAAATAAAAATGTAAAGATTTGTGCATCGCATGCCGGACTTACACTTGGAGAAGATGGTGCAACACACCAGATTATGGAAGATATTGGTTTGATGAAAATGTTACCTGGCATGGTGGTTATTAATCCATGCGATTTTAATCAAACAAAAGCTGCTACTATAGCTATTGCTGATCATGTTGGACCTGTTTACCTTCGTTTTGGACGACCTGCTGTTCCTAACTTTACACCTGTAGATCAAAAATTCGAAATAGGCAAAGCTATTCTGTTAAACGAAGGAACCGATGTTACCATTATTGCAACTGGCCATTTAGTTTGGAAATCGATTGAAGCAGCTCAAATACTTGAGCAAAAAGGAATTTCTGCCGAAGTAATTAATATTCACACTATTAAACCGCTTGATGAAGAAGCAATTCTTAAATCAGTAAGAAAAACAAAAGCGGTAGTTTCAGCCGAAGAACATCTCATGAATGGCGGATTAGGTGATTCAGTTGCACAATTATTAGGAAGAAAATTACCAACACCTATCGAAATGGTTGCTGTTAACGATAAATTTGGCGAGAGTGGTAAACCCGAAGATTTGTTGGCTAAATATGGTATCGACACAATAAATATTGTTGAGGCTGCCCAAAAAGTAATTTCCAGAAAATAATCCATTTTTTATTGTTGATATTGTAAATGTCAGAGTACAGCGACAAAGAATTATTGGTCCTCTTTAGGGATGCTGAAAGGAAAAACTTCGCTTTCAACCTGATAATTCGAAAATATCAGCAAAAATTATATTGGCATATTCGTAAAATTGTAATTAAGCACGACGATACAGATGATATTCTGCAAAATACCTTTATAAAAGTATGGAAAGGTCTGGATGGTTTTCGCGAAGATTCAAAGTTATATACATGGCTTTACCGGATTGCCACTAACGAGTCGCTGACATTTTTAAAACAGCAAAAAACAAAATACTTATTACCCATTGGTGATTACGAAAATCAACTTAAAGAAACCCTGGAAAGTGATGTGAGTTTTAACGGAGACGAAATTCAACTAAAACTACAAAAAGCTATTTTGGAGTTACCCGAAAAACAACGTATAGTATTCAATATGAAATACTTTGACGAAATTAAATACGAAGAAATGGCAGAAATTTTAGGTACCTCGGTAGGTGCATTAAAAGCATCATATCATCATGCAGTAAAAAAAATTGAAAAATATTTTAACGAAAATTAAACTTTACTATCATTTTTTCGTCAAAAACGTGGGTAGAGATAAATATTAGGGAAGATTAGATTATGGATAAATTTTTAAAACAATTAGATAAAATTAGGGAGAACAATCCAAATCCTTTTGAGGTTCCGGAAGGTTATTTTGAGTCATTACCATCCAGAATACAGGATAGGATTATTGTCGATGGTGAAAAACAACCTGTTTTCAAAAATATTCTGGTTGTGTTAAAACCACAACTAGCATTTGCAGCAGCATTTATAGGTATTGCTTTAATATCAATAGTTACTTTAGAGTATGTATTTAAAGACAAAACTACCTTGCCTGTTTCAAATGGCGTATATACAAGAATTATCGAAGTTGATGCATCAGAATATAGCGAACAACATTTTATTGATGTGCTACTTGATGAAAACAAACAAAACACTGAGAAGAAAAACAGCTCTGATGAGTATATAAACTTTCTTGTTGATGAAAACATCGACTATACTACATTAATTGACGAACTCTAAAACTGTGTCATGAATAGAATATATAAAATAATTATAGTATTATTTCTTCTTGTTTCATCTGTGGGTACAATGGTTGCACAGGAAACAAAAACAGATAAAGAACAGCAAATAAAAGCTCAGAAAATTGCTTTTTTTACTGAGAAAATAGGCCTTACACCAGCCGAAGCAGAGAAGTTCTGGCCTGTTTATAACGACTACTGGGCAACTAAATACAAAATTATTGCCGAGCGAAAAGAAAAGATGACCTACTTTGCCGAAAACAGCAATAAAATGTCTCAGGCAGAACTAACCGAATATGCTGATAAATATATAAAGTACGAAGGTCAATTAGCTGATCTACTTGCTGAGTATCATCTTAAATTTAAAGCTATTCTTCCGATAGAAAAAGTAATGAAGATTTACCAGGCCGATTATGAATTCAAAACCTATCTGTTGCTAAAAATAAAGGATAGCGGTAAAGACGAATAAACAAATCAATAGATTTATAAAGAAAATTAAAAAAAATAGCATCCTGATTTGGATGCTATTTTTATGATCTATTGCTTTATAACTAGGACAATTCTAATTTTACATCTTTCAAATAATCAACTGATAATGCAATATCATCATACATTGTTTTATCGTTCTGAATAAACTTTACCTTTTTACGGTAACCTGCTACAAAATTCTCGATGAATGGAGAAGATTTTGCAGGACGTTGAAATTCAAGTGCTTGAGCTGCATTAAAAAGTTCAATCGCCAATATTCGCTCAAGATTTAGCGCAACCTGGTATGCTTTTGTTGCTGCATTTGCACCCATACTCACATGATCTTCCTGTCCTTGTGATGATTCAATAGTATCAACCGATGCAGGAGTGCACAATTGTTTATTTCGACTAACAATAGATGCTGCAGTATATTGAGGAATCATAAATCCACTATTCAGGCCAGGATTTGCAACTAAAAAATGTGGTAATCCACGTTTGCCAGCTAAAAGCTGATATGTTCTGCGTTCAGATATACTTCCTAACTCAGCCATAGCTATACATAAATAATCTAATGCAAGCGCCAGAGGCTGCCCATGAAAATTACCTGCTGAAATAATTAAATCTTCATCAGGGAAAATGGTTGGATTATCTGTTACTGCATTAATTTCGTTATTAAAAACAGTAGAAACATAGTCAATTGAATCTTTCGATGCGCCATGAACCTGTGGAATACAACGAAACGAATACGGATCCTGAACATGAACCTTAGGACGTTTAATTAATTCACTACCATTGAGTAAAAATCGCATTCGGCGAGCGGTTTCAATCTGGCCCTGGTGATGTCGTACCTGATGCACAGAATCGTGAAAAGGTTCTATCCTACCATCGAATGCATCGAGAGAAACTGCACTTATTACATCTGCAAGCTGCGATAATTTTCTGGCTTTTAAAATTAAAGCAACTCCATAAGCACTCATAAATTGAGTTCCATTTAATAATGCCAGACCTTCTTTAGATTTTAATTCAACAGGTTGCCAGTTTAGTTTTTTAAGCATCTTTTCGCCCGACATTCTTTCACCAGCGAGGTAAACTTCGCCCATACCCAACATAGGCAAACACATGTGAGCTAATGGAGATAAATCGCCTGATGCACCAAGCGAACCAAACTGATAAATAACCGGTAATACATCATGATTAAAAAAATCGATAAGTCGTTCCACCGTGCTAAGCTGCACACCTGAATGTCCATACGATAGAGACTGAATTTTAAGAAGAATCATGATTTTAACTATCTCCTGAGGAACTTCGTCTCCTGTTCCGCAAGCATGCGACATTACAAGGTTACGCTGTAAACTACCCAGGTCTTCACGGGAAATCCGTTTATCATATAATGCTCCAAAACCAGTGTTTATTCCATAAATGGGTTCATCCTGATTTTTCATTTTATCATCAAGATAATTACGGCATTTTTTAATATTATTTTTTGATTGCTCCGATAATGCAAGCTTTATTCCATGGGTAATTATTTGATCGATGCGGTCGAATGTTAGCTGATCGTTTGATATATAATGAATCTTTTCCATAATCAAATTGGTTAAAAATTTAAAAAATATTGATTTTGTGCTTTTCTAGTTATTAGGCAAGCAATTAAAATTGAGGAATAATTAATTTTTTTCAGGGACAACGAATATCAGCACCAGCAACCAAAACAGGCCGGTCACGATAAATATAAAAAGTATTTAACTCGCAATACTTCATCATAATTAAGAAAGTTGGCTAGTTAATTCATTAAAAGTCATTTCAGCTTGATCACCGGTTTTCATGTTTTTAACAGTAAATACACCTTTGTTTCTTTCGGTTTCACCAACAATTACTACAAAAGGAATATTTTTATTATCAGCATACGACATTTGTTTCTTCATTTTTGCCGATTCAGGATAAATCTCAGTAGCAATACCTTTATCACGAAGAGTTTTAACAAATGGTAACAGGTATTTTTCTTCAGATACACCAAAATTAACAAACAAAACCTTTGTTGAGGAAACAATCTCCTGTGGGAAATTTTTTAATTGTTCCAGTACATCATAAATGCGATCGGCACCAAACGAAACACCTACACCCGAAACATCTTTTAAACCAAAAATCCCTGTAAGATCATCATATCGTCCACCTCCACAAATACTTCCTATTTCAATATCTTTGGCCTTAACCTCGATAATTGCTCCGGTATAATAATTTAATCCACGGGCCAGAGTTAAATCCAATTCTATTTCAGTATTTATATTCAAGTCACTTAAATATGAGAGAATCGTTTCGACTTCAGCAATACCCTTTAGACCTATTTCTGATTTTTTTAGTTTTTCCTTTAGATTTGTAAGTATTTCAAAATTCTCACCCATAATTTCTAAAATGGGATTCAACAATGACACTGAACCAGAGCTTAATCCTCTTTCGATAAGTTCCTCATAAACCTTTTCTTTGCCAATTTTATCTTTTTTATCAATAGCAACAGTAATATCAATTATCTTGTCAGGCGCGTCAATAATTTCAGCAATACCAGCCAGAATTTTGCGGTTATTTAATTTAATAACCACATTAACATTTAATTTTTTAAATACATCATCGATTATCTGAATAAGCTCTACCTCGTTAAGCAGTGAGTTACTTCCAATAACATCCACGTCGCACTGATAAAACTCTCTGTAGCGGCCTTTCTGTGGTCTGTCGGCACGCCAAACAGGTTGTATCTGGTATCTTTTAAAAGGAAAAGTTATTTCGTTCAAATGCTGCACAACAAATCTTGCAAATGGAACGGTAAGATCGTATCGAAGTCCTTTTTCACAAATTTGAGTTACCATTTTCTTTGAATCGCTGTTTTTATCAACTCCTTCCAGAAAATCGCCTGAATTAAGAATTTTAAAAATTAGCTTATCACCTTCATCACCATATTTGCCTA
>JAVEZW010000039.1:0-18899 GCA_034002805.1 Bacteroidales bacterium
ACAATTATATAATCGATTACAATTTTATTTCGTTTTCTGATGAGGGAGGTAAATTTGTAATTCATTACATATCAATACGACCGTTGAATAAAAAACGAAAAGCGATAGAAATTCTTAAAAGCAAGTTTGCAGGATATAAAATAGAAAACGCTTTTTTTGGTAAAAAAAAGGAGATTGTATTTTCAGTTAAAACTCAACACGGGGAGGCAAAATATCCGCCTTTAAATATCTCAGCACTTAATAAAAACCAAATTTATTTGCTTACCAATTCATTAAAACAAATAAAGTAAATCAGTTATTCACAGGTTCGTTGTAAAAATGAAAACCAATTGCTGTTTTCGGATTTAAAATGTGTTATTAATCATGTTTAATACTGATTTTTTTCTTGTGTTATTTAAATATTAAAGCATATTTTTGCCAAAATCTTTAAAATGAGATTATAAAAATTTTAAGTTCAATAACTAAATACAATAAAACATGAACGTAGATAAATTAATCATCGAATTAGAAAAGAAACATCCAGGAGAATCTGAATATCTTCAGGCTGTTAGAGAAGTACTTGAATCAATTGAGGAAGTTTACAATCAGAATCCTCAATTCGAAAGTGCAGGTATTATCGAAAGAATCGTTGAACCTGATCGTATCTTAACTTTTAAGGTGCCCTGGGTTGATGATAATGGTAAAGTACAAGTAAACCTTGGTTATCGTGTTCAGTATAATAACGCAATTGGCCCATATAAAGGCGGATTACGTTTTCACCCAAGCGTTAACTTAAGTATTTTAAAATTCTTAGGTTTCGAGCAGATTTTTAAAAATTCACTTACTACTCTTCCTATGGGAGGTGCAAAAGGTGGTTCTGATTTCAATCCAAAAGGAAAATCAGATCATGAAGTTATGCGTTTCTGTCAGGCATTTATGACCGAACTTTGGCAACTTATTGGTCCTGAAACCGATGTACCTGCTGGTGATATTGGTGTTGGTGGCCGCGAAATAGGTTACATGTACGGTATGTACAAAAAATTAGCAAAAGAAAATACCGGAGTATTAACTGGTAAAGGCTTAAACTGGGGTGGTAGTTTAGTTCGTCCCGAAGCTACTGGTTTTGGTGGTATTTATTTTGTTGATGAAATGCTTAAAGCAAAAGGAATGAGCCTTAAGGGCAAAGTAGTTTCTATTTCTGGTTTCGGTAACGTTGCTTGGGGTGCTGCATTAAAAGCAACTGAACTTGGAGCTAAAGTAGTTACTGTTTCTGGTCCTGATGGTTATATACATGATGAAGCTGGTATTTCTGGAGAAAAAATTAATTACTTATTAGATTTAAGAGCTTCAAACAACGACGTTGTTGCTCCTTATGCTGACAAATTTAAAGGATCTAAATTCTTTGCTGGTAAACGTCCATGGGAAGTAAAATGCGATATCGCTCTTCCTTGTGCAACACAAAACGAATTAAATGGTGATGACGCTAAGAAATTAGTTGCTAATGGCTGTATGCTTGTTGCTGAGATTTCAAATATGGGTTGTACTCCAGAAGCTGTTGAAGTATTCCACTCTAAAAAATTAATGTTTGGTCCAGGTAAAGCAGTTAATGCTGGTGGTGTTGCTACTTCAGGTCTTGAAATGTCTCAAAATTCAATGAAATTAAATTGGGGTCGTGAAGAAGTAGATCAGAAATTACTTCAAATTATGAAAAACATTCACGAAGCTTGCGTTAAAAACGGAAAAGAAAAAGATGGTTACATTAACTACGTTAAAGGAGCTAACGTTGCTGGTTTCTTGAAAGTTGCAAATGCAATGGTTGATCAAGGTGTTATTTAATTTCTTTCATTTTAGTTTTTAGTTGCCTGACGGCAGTCAGGTTTGTAATTTATGGTTAAAAGGGGTAGTCTTCGGATTACCCTTTTTTTATTGTAAAAATTTACATATTTTCATCATACAATATTTAGCCATGAATAACGAATTAAAATACAGAATCGCTCTTAGTCTCATACCTAAGATAGGACACGTTACTGCTAAAAAGCTTATCGCATACGTAGGAAGTATCGAAGGAATATTTTCAGAATCAAAAAAAGGATTACTAAAAATACCAGGTATAGGCGATATACTTGCTGAAAGTATTGTTAAAGCTAATGTTCTGGATATTGCCGAAGAGGAAATAGAATTTATTACTAAAAAAAAGATAAAGGTATTTTTTTACCTCGATAAGGATTATCCCGAAAGATTGAAGCATTGCGATGATGCGCCATTACTGCTTTACGTGCTCGGAAACTCAGATATGAACTGGTCCAAGGTTTTAAGTATTGTAGGTACACGCAAAGCAACGAGCGATGGAGTTGCTTTTTGTAATAAGCTTATAAAAGATCTTGCCGAAAGAGGACATGATCCTGTAATTGTTAGTGGATTAGCCTATGGCATTGATGCAGCCGCACATGAGGCTGCCTTGGAAAACAACCTTAAAACATTTGCTGTCCTTGGTCATGGATTAGATATTATTTATCCGGCTTCCCATAAGCCCCTAGCCAAAAAAATTATGGATAAAGGTTTGTTAATCACTGATTTTACAAGTAAAACAATCCGTGATAAAAATAATTTTATTAAACGAAACCGTATAATTGCCGGTATGAGCGATGCAACAATAGTCGTTGAGTCAGGCGAAAAGGGTGGATCATTAATAACGGCCGACCTTGCAAATTCATACAATAGAGATGTATTTGCTGTACCAGGCAGAATTTCTGATGAGCATTCGAGGGGTTGCAATCAGCTTATAAAAACAAATAAAGCTGCTTTGCTCGAAAATGTTGAAGATCTGGAGTATTTACTAGGATGGGAAATGCAAAAAAACGCGGAACCCATACAAAGGAGCATGTTTCAGGATCTTACTGAGGATGAAAAGGCTGTTTTATCTATACTAAAGAGCGATAATGAGCTGCCAATTGATCTTATTTGTTTAAAAGCATCAATGCCAACTAGCAAGGTTTCCCCGATATTGTTGAATCTGGAGTTTACCGGAATGGTAAAAACACTGCCAGGAAAGAAATACAAGTTAATTTCTCCAATATATTTATGACAAAAGTCATGGAATGTTTAATAACATATATTGACGAATCGGTTAATTTTAATCATGTTCAAGTGTATCGATATTGATTTTTAGATTCTTAGGTTAAAAAACACAATATTTCCAAATTGTGCTGTTATCGTTTTTTTTTTAAGTTTGTTTGTATATAAACCACAAATTACAAACTAAAACTAAACGTATTATGGATCCAAGAGTAGAACAATTCATGGCTAAAATTATTGCCAAAAACCCAAATGAAAAAGAATTTCATCAGGCAGTGCAAGAAGTAGCCGAATCTCTTATTCCTTTTATTGAGGAAAATCCCAAGTATAAACATGCTAAAATTCTCGAAAGAATGGCCGAACCTGAAAGAACAATTCTGTTCAGAATACCATGGCTCGATGATAAGGGTGAGATTCAGATTAACAAGGGTTACAGAATAGAGATGAATAGTGCAATTGGTCCCTATAAGGGCGGTATGCGCTTTCACCCAACAGTTAATTTGGGGATTTTAAAATTTCTTGCTTTTGAACAGGTTCTTAAAAATAGCCTTACTACATTACCTATGGGTGGTGGAAAAGGTGGCTCTGATTTTGACCCAAAAGGCAAATCAGATAACGAGGTAATGCGATTTTGTCAGAGTTTAATGACCGAATTATTCCGCCATATTGGTCACAATACAGATGTTCCTGCTGGTGACATTGGTGTTGGTGGTCGTGAAATAGGCTATATGTTTGGTCAATATAAAAGATTAAAAAATGAATTTACCGGAGTTCTTACGGGTAAGGGAATTCATTATGGAGGAAGTCTTATTCGCCCTGAAGCTACTGGCTACGGAAATGTTTATTTTGCTCAGGAGATGTTAAAAACTCGAGGAGAAAGCTTTAAAGGGAAAACAGTTGTCATCTCAGGATCAGGAAATGTTTCTCAGTATGCTGCCGAAAAAGTTACCGAATTAGGTGGTAAAGTAGTTACCATGTCCGATTCTTCTGGATTTATTCACGATCCAAGTGGTATTACAAAAGAAAAGTTGGCTTATATAATGGAACTTAAAAATGTTAAACGTGGAAGAATAAAAGAATATGCCGAAAAGTACGGGGTTGAATATTATGACAACAAACGACCATGGGGAATTAAGTGCGATGTTGCCTTGCCTTGTGCAACTCAGAATGAAATTGAAATCGCTGATGCTAAGGTATTAGTTTCAAATGGATGTTTCTGTGTATCAGAAGGTGCAAATATGCCTTCAACTCCTGATGCTGTGGAAGTATTTATCGAAAAGAAAATTCTTTATGGCCCCGGTAAAGCGGCCAATGCAGGTGGTGTTGCTACCTCTGGATTAGAAATGACCCAAAATTCAATGCGCTTGCCATGGTCACGCGAAGAAGTGGATCAGAGATTGCATCAGATCATGATTAATATTCACCAAACTTGCGTAAAATGGGGAAAACAGGACGATGGATATATTAATTATGTGAATGGAGCTAATGTTGGAGGATTCGTTAAAGTGGCTGAAGCAATGCTCGCCCAAGGTTGTGTTTAAAAATTCTTAAACGATCTTTAAAGAGGAACGATTTTCGTTCCTCTTTTTTATAGGGTAAAAACAAATATTCGCATCATATTATAATATACCTTTTATTTTATATGTTTGCATCCTAAATAAAGAAATGGTTTTCATTGATACTCATACTCATCTGTTCTTGCCTGAGTTCGATAACGACAGAAAGCAGGTAATTGAAAATGCGATCCTACATGGGGTTGATAAAATGCTATTACCAAATGTTGATTGTTCTACTGTTGACAGCCTGTTTGATGTGTGTAGACAATATCCGCAGAATTGTTTCCCAATGATTGGTTTGCATCCCACCTCAGTAAAAGAGAATTATATTGTAGATATTCAAAACCTTGAATCAATATTAAAAAGAGAAAAGGTCATAGCCATTGGTGAAATTGGTATTGATCTTTACTGGGATAAAGCTTTTTTAAAACTACAGCAAGAAGCGTTTATTTATCAGATAAATCTTGCAAAAAAATATGATTTGCCAATAGTTATTCATGCAAGAGAATCATTTAACGAAATATTTGACATCATAAAGCTGCAACTTGATAATAAGCTTAAAGGCGTATTTCATGCATTTACAGGCGATATTAAGCAGGCTGAGCAGATAATCGATTGGGGATTTAAATTGGGAATTGGAGGAATCGTAACATTTAAAAACTCAGGTCTCGATAAAATAGTTGAGCAAATTGATTTAAATCATATTGTATTAGAAACAGATTCGCCATATTTGCCACCTGTTCCATATAGAGGAAAAAGAAACGAAAGTGCTTATTTGGTTAAGGTTGCAGAAAAAATTGCTCAGATAAAGAATTTGTTGATCGAAGAAGTGGCTGAAAAAACATCCTTAAATGCGAAAACACTTTTTAATTTGTAGATAATGGAAGAAAAGCAAAATAAATCAATATTAATTATATATACCGGAGGCACTATCGGAATGAAAAAAAATTCCGAAACAGGAGTGTTGGCCCCTTTTGATTTTGATCAGATTTTGACTGAAGTTCCTGAATTAAAGCGATTTGGATTTAATTTAAAAACATATTCTTTTAATCCAATCATCGACTCTTCAAATCTTGACCCTGATGTTTGGATCAAACTCGCACAAATCATTAAGGAGAAATATAACGATTACAATGGTTTTGTGATTTTGCACGGAACCGATACGATGGCTTATTCTGCATCTGCCTTGAGTTTTATGCTCGAAAACCTCGATAAACCAGTTATCTTTACTGGATCACAGCTTCCTATCGGAACTTTAAGAACCGATGGAAAGGAGAATTTAATTACAGCCGTAGAAATTGCTGCCGCCGATCAAAACGGACAACCCTTAACACCTGAAGTTTGTATCTATTTTGAGAATAAGCTTTTTAGAGGAAACAGAACTACCAAATACAATGCAGAACATTTTAATGCATTCGAATCACCAAATTATCCATATCTGGCGCAGGCGGGTATAAATATAAAATATAATTACGGAGCAATTCACTATCCTACATCAAAAAAGGAATTACATATTCACACACAATTAAATACCAGCGTGGCCGTTTTAAAGATATTCCCGGGGATCAATCAAAATACATTACATACTATTTTAAATATTGAAAATGTTAAGGCGATAATTCTCGAAACCTATGGTGCTGGTAATGCTCCCACAAGTACCTGGTTTTTGGATGAGATTAGAAATGCTGTAAAAAAAGGAAAAATAATTCTGAATGTAACCCAGTGTCTTGCCGGAAGTGTGGATATGAGTAAGTACGAAACCGGTCTTGAATTATTAAAAAGCGGCGTTATAAGCGGATTTGATATTACCACAGAGGCTGCAGTAGTTAAGCTGATGTATGCTCTGGGAAAAAATTTAAATACAGAAGAAACGAAGATATTTTTAAATCAATCGATAAGCGGAGAAATTACAAAATAAATTGTTCTATTAATTATTTTTTTTGTATTTTGTGCCCCGAATTTTGGGGTATTTTGAGGGAGAAATGGCCGAGTGGTCTAAGGCGCACGCCTGGAAAGTGTGTATGCCTCAAAAGGGTATCGAGGGTTCGAATCCCTCTTTCTCCGCAATTATTTTTAATTACTGAATTTTTTAATAATTTTACAAACATAAAAATCGTTAATAATTAAAACAGAAAACAAACTATGAAAAAATTATTTGCATTTATAGCAGTTTTTGCTATGCTTATTTTAGGAGCATCTTCTTATTCAGTTGCTCAGGAAGGAACAACTGATGAAGCAGCTGTTGAACAAACAACTGAAGCAGCGGTTCAGGAAACAACAACTGCACCTGCCGAAGCTGAGATGGTTGAAGAAGTTTCAATGCACCAGGCACTTAAAGTAAAATTTATCGAAGGTGGTCCTGGTTTTATGGGCGTTATCCTTTTAGCATTGATTTTAGGTCTTGCAATCGCAATCGAAAGAATTATCTATTTAAACCTTGCTTCAACTAACACTAAAAAACTTCTCGCTAATATCGAAACAGCACTTGAAAATGGTGGTGTTGATGCAGCTAAAGAAATTTGTCGTAATACTAGAGGTCCTGTGGCAAGCATTTTCTATCAAGGTCTTGACCGTGTTCACGAAGGTATCGACGTTGTTGAAAAATCAGTTGTTTCATACGGTGGCGTTCAGATGGGTTTAATGGAAAAAGGTCTTACCTGGATTTCATTATTTATCGCTATGGCTCCTATGTTAGGATTTATGGGTACTGTTATTGGTATGATTGGTGCTTTTGACTCAATCGAAGCTGCTGGTGATATTTCTCCAACATTGGTTGCTGCTGGTATTAAAGTTGCGTTAATCACAACCGTATTCGGTCTTATTGTTGCTATGATCCTGCAAGTATTTTATAACTATCTCATTTCTAAAGTTGACGGAATTGTAAATGACATGGAAGATGCTTCTATATCATTAATCGATCTTTTAGTTAAACACAATCTTAAAAAATAATTATAATGAATAAGCTAATTAGGATACTTTATATAGTCCTTCTTGCTGTTTCAGCACTTTTGGCTGTATTATTTTATGTAGGAGGTAACGAAATAGATGGCGAAACACCGGTTTTTACCCAGCAGTTTATTCTTTGGGCATATTTACTGGTTGGAATTGCTACTATTACTGCAGTTGCTTTCCCTATAATACAGATGATTACAAATCCCCAAAAGGCTAAAAAAAGCTTGTTAGGAGTTGCTGCTTTAGTTGCAGTTGTTGCAATAGCATATTTCTTCTCATCGGGAGAACTTATGAAATTTGGTTCTCAGGAAATGGCGAAATTTAATGTTCCAAGTTTACTTAAGCAGGTTGATACAGGAATGATTACAACCTATATCCTTTTCGGAATTGCAATTTTTGCAACGATTTATTCTGAAGTTTCAAAAATGTTTAAATAATAGTTAAATGGTTTTTATAATCGTTTAACACGTTAAATTTTATAAAATAAAAATTATGCCAAGAAGAGCAGGTGGAACATTTAATGCATCATCAATGGCTGATATAGCATTTTTGCTTTTGATATTCTTTCTAGTTGCCACAACCATGGATGTTGATACTGGTTTGTCAAGAAAACTTCCGCCCATTGTTCAGGGTGAAGATCAGGGAGATTTTATTAAAGAGCGAAATGTATTTGTTGTTCTTATTAATGCCAACGATCAATTGATGGTCGAAGGAAAACCAATGGATATTCAAAAGCTTCGAGCCGAAGCTAAAGAGTTTATTGAGAACCCTTTAGATAAGGAAGATCTGCCAGAAAAGAAATTAAAGGAAGTACCATTTTTCGGCGAAGTTTCTGTAACCAAGGGTATCATTTCTCTTCAGAACGACAGAGGTACTAGCTACGAGATGTACATAAAAGTTCAAAATGAATTGGCCGCTGCATATAATGAGTTAAGAAACGAACTTGCCCAACGTAAGTTTGGTAAAAAGTACGATGACTTAAATAAAGAACATGCAGATGCTATAGCAGATATTTATCCACAGATTATTTCTGAAGCTGAACCTAAAAATATTGGAGGAAAATAATTATGGCCAAGTTTAAAAAGAAGAAAGATGGTGGTTCTCAGGAAATATCAACAGCATCACTACCAGATATCGTTTTTATGTTATTGTTTTTCTTCATGGTAACCACAACTATGCGCGAAACTACTATCAATGTTCAGCAAAAGTTGCCAGGAGCCACTGAAGTTAAAAAACTTGAAAGAAAAAATCTGGTTAGTTACATCTATATCGGTAAGCCACGACAAAATTTTCAGAAATTGTATGGTACCGAGCCTAGAATTCAACTTAATGATGCTTTCGCACGGATAGAAGATATTCGAAACTATGTTATTTCTGAAAGAGAAAAAGTGGATGAAAATGAACGTTCATTTTTAACAACATCACTTAAAGTTGATGAGGAAACAAGAATGGGTGTTATTATTGATGTAAAGCAAGAGCTTCGAAAAGCAGGTGCTTTAAAAATTAACTATTCATCCAGAAAAGTTAAGCATATCGAAGATTAATGATAAACTCTATACTAATGAAAAGGAGATGTAAAAACATCTCCTTTTTTTATTCATCTTTTGATAAACTGCAAGTTGAATAAAAAAACCTATTAAAATATTGTAAATAACCTTATATTTGTATTTATTAAGATAAAAAAGTTTAATTTAAGCTTTTAATCATTTAGTAAGGAAATAGTTATAAAGATTAAGGTTATGAAGGTTTTTGTTTATCCTCTTTTTGTATTTATAGCTTTACTTAGTATTTCAACTTCTGCGTTCTCGCAAAAAGAAATCTTTATAAAAGAATTTCAATTCGAACTAAAAAAAATAAGTGCGAATCAGTATGAAAACGAATATTTTGTTACCATTACCTTGAATAAAAACTCACTTTATAAATTTACAGTACTTAATCATATAGGTGATTTCCCAGGGAAAGCAATGGTTCAGATTCTTGATGGAAATCAGTTGGTCGCCACAAATTCAATGGGCGAAAAGTATTTCGAGAAGTTTATGTTTAAATGTACAAAAACAGGATTTTACGATATTCTTATCCATTTTGATGAAAACAAGACAGGATCGTCACTTATTAAACAGTTTCTTGTCCAATAAAACAAAAAGGGTCGGTTTTATCCGACCCTTTTTTGTGACCCAGGGAGGGCTCGAACCCCCAACCCTCAGGGCCGAAACCTGATATTCTATCCATTGAACTACTGGGCCAACATGTGGTGCAAAGTTAATAATCTTTTGCCTTGGAATGGTGAAATTCTTTTATTTTTTCTCGACCAACACCGCTTTTATACTATTTTTCTCTTTGACGAGCTTCGATACTTGTTTGAAAAGGTTCAGAATGAATTAGTTTCCAGAATTGATGAATTCTATCAGTTAAATTTTGAAAAACAACTTTTTTCAAAAATGAATACTATTATTTGTTAATCAGGTTAATTTTAACCCAATTACCATTATTTAACAAAGATTTCATAATTTCGCAGTTTGAAAAATACTGAATAAAAAATTATTATATGGAATACGTTTTCAGAGAAATAGAAAAGAAATGGCAGAGTAACTGGGATAAAAATAAAGTATTTAAAGCAGAAATTAATCCTGATAAACCTAAATACTATGTGCTTGATATGTTTCCCTATCCTTCAGGAGCAGGTTTGCATGTTGGTCATCCTCTTGGTTATATTGCTACTGATATCTATTCCAGATTTAAAAGACTGCAAGGGTATAATGTTTTGCATCCTATGGGCTACGATGCTTTTGGATTACCTGCCGAACAGTATGCTATTCAGACCGGCCAGCATCCTGCAATAACTACAGAAAAAAATAGTAAGCGATATAAAGAGCAACTTGTAAAAATTGGTTTTTCGTACGATTGGGACCGCGAGTTTAGAACATCTGATCCAGATTATTATAAATGGACTCAGTGGGTTTTTATCGAGTTGTTTGAGCATTGGTATAACAATAAACTGCAAAAAGCAGAACCAATTTCATCATTAATTAGTGAATTTGAGGTTAATGGTAATATAAAAGTGGATGCAACGACAAGTCAAACAGAAATGTTTAATGCTTCGCAATGGAAAGCGATGACTGAGGATGAAAAACAACTTGTATTGCTGAATTACAGACTAGCTTATTTAGCTGATACTATGGTTAATTGGTGTGCTAAATTAGGCACTGTGCTGGCAAATGACGAGGTTAAAGATGGATTCTCTGTTCGTGGTGGTCATCCCGTTGAACAGAAAAAAATGAAACAGTGGTCTCTTCGGATTTCTGCTTATGCCGAACGATTACTTAACGGATTAGATCGTGTTGATTGGTCAGAATCAATCAAAGAAGTTCAGCGAAATTGGATTGGTAAATCTCAGGGAGCCGAGATGAAATTTCCAATAAAAGGGTCTTCGGAGATCATGGAGATATTTACTACACGACCCGATACAAGCTGGGGTGTAACATTTATGGTTCTTGCACCCGAACATGATTTAGTTGAAAAAATTACTACTTCAGAGTATAAAGCCAAGGTCGAAAACTATTTAAATGAAACTAAAAAGAGATCAGAGAGAGAACGTATGGCCGATGCAAAAACTATCAGCGGTCAATTTACCGGTGCGTATGCCATAAATCCAATTACAAATAACGAAATACCTATATATATTAGCGATTATGTTTTAATGGGATACGGAACAGGAGCTATTATGGCAGTTCCCGGACATGATAGTCGTGATTTTAAGTTTGCACGCCATTTTAAGTTACCTGTTATTCAAGTAGTAGTTAAAGCTGATGAGAATCCTTCAGATACAAATACATGGACAGATTCTTACGACTCAAAAGAAGGAGTAATGATTAATTCAGGTTTTATTAATGGGCTCGATGTTTCTGATGCAATTACTAAAACCGTCGAATTTATTGAAAAAAATGGAATTGGAAAAGGAAAAATAAATTATAGGTTGCGTGATGCTATTTTTAGCAGACAACGCTATTGGGGAGAGCCTTTTCCGGTATATTTTAAAAATAATATTCCTTATACATTATCAAAGGATAAATTGCCACTTCAATTACCTGAGGTTGATGCTTATTTGCCTACAGAAAGCGGCGAACCACCACTTGGCCGTGCCAAGAACTGGAAAACAGAGGAAGGATATCCTTTGGAGTTAAGTACAATGCCTGGTTTTGCAGGATCTTCAGCCTATTACTTGCGATATATGGATCCTAAAAATGATAAAGCG
Source organism: Bacteroidales bacterium (assembly GCA_034002805.1). Lineage (GTDB taxonomy): Bacteria > Bacteroidota > Bacteroidia > Bacteroidales > UBA12077 > UBA12077. The sequence goes on from JAVEZW010000039.1 coordinate 11,815, forward strand.
CTGGTATCGAAAGAATCGAATGAATACTGGAGAAATGTTGATTTATATATCGGCGGAACAGAACATGCTACTGGCCATCTCATATATTCGCGTTTCTGGAATAAATTTTTATTCGATATCGGATGGGTTTGCGAAGATGAACCCTTTAAAAAGATGATTAACCAGGGAATGATTCAGGGGCGTTCAAATTTTGTATATCGAATAAAGGGCACAAACAAGTTCGTATCATATAATCTTAAAAACCAATACGATACAACAGAGATACATGTTGATGTAAATATTGTTGAAAATGATATACTTGATACAGAGGCATTTCGCAATTGGAATCCCGAGTATAAAGAAGCCGAGTTTGTTCTGGAAGATGGAAAATACATCTGTGGTCATGCAGTCGAAAAAATGTCGAAATCTTTGTATAATGTTGTAAATCCGGATGATGTAATTGATAAATATGGAGCTGATACACTTCGTATGTACGAAATGTTTCTAGGACCACTTGAAATGTCAAAACCATGGGATACTAATGGAATTGATGGAGTGCATAAGTTTCTGAAGAAATTCTGGCGATTGTTTCATGATGATCAGTTTAATTTCACTGTATCTGATGAAAAACCAACTAATCAGGAACTAAAAGTGCTTCATAAAACAATTAAAAAAATTAATGAGGATATTGATCGGTTTTCTTTTAATACCTCGGTTAGTGCATTTATGATATGTGTAAACGAATTAACTGATCTTAAGTGCAATAAACGTGCGATCCTGGAAGATTTAATAGTTCTTTTGTCACCATTTGCGCCCCATATTGCTGAAGAGCTTTGGTCGTTATGTGGTAAAAATCAAACCGTATCTTTTGCTAAAATGCCTGAATTTATTGCCGAGTACTTAATCGAAAACACCTTCGAATATCCTGTTTCGTTTAATGGAAAGATGCGGTTTAAGCTCGAGCTACCAATAAATTGTACCGCCAAAGATGCTGAAGATGCTGTTAAAAACAATGAAAATAGTCAGAAATGGCTCGAAGGAAAATCACCCAAAAAAATAATATTTGTTCCAAACAAAATTATTAATGTAGTAATTTAAATTAGCCGCTATGAAACCAGCAATATTGAAGAACATAAAAGAATACTCAATCATTACTATTGGGTTGTTTATTAATGCTCTAGGATGGACAGCCTTTTTAATACCTGCCGAAATTACAGGTGGAGGAATAACAGGTGTGGCTACATTAATATTTTATGCTTCCAAGTTTCCCATAGGTATATCTTATCTGGCAATTAATGCAATCCTTATTTTGTCGAGTTTTAAAATGCTGGGAAAAGGTTTTGGAATTAAAACTATTTACGCAATTACTGTTTTGTCTATATTTCTTTCTGTTTTACAAGGAGTTATAAAAGAGCCAGTTGTTAACGAGAATTTTATGTCGGCAGTAATCGGAGCTATTTTGGCAGGTGCTGGAGTTGGCATAGTATTTAGTCAGGGTGGAAGTACAGGAGGAACGGATATCATAGCCATGATGATTAATAAATACCGTGATATTAGTCCGGGGAAGGTTATTTTATATGCCGACGTGATAATTATTTCATCTTCATTTTTGATTTTTCATTCGCTCGAGAAAATGGTGTATGGCTATGTAACCATGGCAATTACAGCATATACTATCGATTTAATTCTTACTGGTACCAAGCGAACGGTTCAGTTATTTATTTTTTCAAAAGATTATGAAAAGATTGCAGAACGTGTGGCTACCGACATCAAAAGAGGTATTACAGTTATCGATGGCAAAGGCTGGTACACAAAAGCAGATGCAAAAATATTGTTAATACTGGTACGAAAACAAGAATCGTATGATATACTAAGAATAATTAAAGAGATTGATCCTAAGGCATTTGTATCCGTTAATAATGTTATGGGTGTTTATGGTAAAGGATTTGATCCAATTAAAAACTAAAATTGATAATGCATAAAAAAAGAGTCCCCGTTTTAATTATTTTACTAGTTATAATTGGTTTTATTAGTTTTATTAATCCCTTTTCACCAAACATTGTAAAAAATGATAAAAACATTTTTTCAGTTGGGATTGATGAAAATATTATTTTTCAGGATATTGATAAAGAGTTTGATATTACTGTCGATTCATTCTATGTTGTTGCAGCAAAAGTAAAGCGAAACCAAAATCTTGCCCTGATTTTAAACGAAACAGGATTGGATCGTGAAATAGCTAACCTGGCAACTTATAATTCTTCCAAAGTATTTGATATTAGAAATATAAGGTTAGGCAATAGATACAAGCTCTATTTTTCAAAGGATAATGACAGCCTTTTAAAGTACTTTGTTTATGAACATAGTTCTACTGAGTATCTTAAAATCGATTTAAATAATGATCCTGTAGCAATTAGAGGCGAAAAACCTATTCAGAATATTCGTAAAACTAGTTATGGTGAAGTAACAACATCGCTATGGAATACCATGATTGAGAACAATATTGATCCTTTAATGGCCATCAGGCTTTCTGAGATTTATGCCTGGACAGTTGATTTTTTTGGTCTTGACCGAGGTGATAAATTTAAAGTAATTTATGATGCTCAATATGTTGATAGTATTCCTGTTGGAATAGGTCGAATTTATGCTGCCAGCTTTATTCATAAAGGTGAGGAGTTAATGGCTTATGAGTTTACACAAAATGGAGAAACAAGTTATTACGATGAACATGGGAAAAGCCTCAGACGACAATTGCTCAAAGCTCCGTTGAGATTTTCTAGAATTAGTTCTGGTTTTTCAAAAGGTCGAATGCATCCGATTTTAAAAATTGTTCGTCCGCATAGTGGTGTTGATTATGTGGCTCCAACTGGAACACCTGTTTATACCGTTGGTGATGGAGTAGTGGTTGAAAAAGGATATTCAAAATCTGCAGGAAATTATATAAAGGTAAAACATAACAGTGTATATACAACCGGATATAACCATTTCTCAAAGTTTGCGTCCGGAATGTTTGTAGGAGCAAAGGTAAAACAAGGTCAGGTTATAGGATATGTTGGAAGCACAGGTTACTCAACAGGTTCGCATCTCGATTACCGTGTTTGGATGAATGGTCAGGCAATTAATCCGCTTAAAATAAAAGCCCCACCAATTGAGCCAATAAAAGGAACCTATCTGCCTGAATTTAAAGCCGCAGTTGATAGTTTGAACAATGTACTTAAATCTTCAATCTAATAATAAGCAAATAGGATTATAACAAATAAATCCAATTGTCTTAAACATTTGTTTAAAACAATTGGATTTTTTAACTTGCCTAATGCTGTCCATATTTTTAGGTGCTTAATATGCAGCTTAAAAGCATGAATAATAAACCTGTCTGCCGACAGGCAGGCTAAAAACTAATTACAATGAAAAATTTTGAGCTTCCAAAAAGTAAAGGTGATATTTACTTATTATTGGTTTTCTCACTTATCGTAACCATCTCATCATGCTCTCCCGAATATATTCCAAACATGGTAAATACTCCGGTATTTAGTAATAAAGGCGAATTTCAGGCAACCGTTGCTACAGGTACCAGTAATTTTGATGCACACCTTGGCTATGCAATAACAGACAATATTGCTGTAATTGCCAGCGGAAGTTATGCCGATCAAACGAATGATACTACTGATGAATTTCATAAACATCTTATTCTTGAAGGAGGACTAGGATATTATAAAAATCTTTCCAATGCAGGTCGCATAGAGGTTTTTGGAGGATATGGTATTGGGCAAATTCAAACACTTGAAGACTTTGGATCACTCGGATTTGAGTCAGTTGATGTGAATTATAATAAAATCTTTCTTCAACCAGGGATTGGTGCTGCAACGGACTTTTTTGACGGAAGTTTTGCGACCAGGCTGTCAATTATCCAAATGCTTCCTTCTGAGCAATCAGATATAACCGAATCGTGGCATGCATTTATAGAACCCGTAGTTACAGCAAAAATTGGATACCGATATGTTAAAGCAGTTATTCAGATTGGATATTCATTTCCAATAAATGCCGAAACAATTGATTATGAGCACCAAAACTTAATACTAAACTTCGGACTAAATTTTAATATTGGTCGTGATTATTTATAGACATTAGTAATTACCTGTTCAACAACTTTTGGAAAGTGCATGTACTCAAGCTCATGCACTTTTTTTGCTACATCGTCAGCTGAATCGGTAGGTAATACAGGGCATTTAGCTTGGAAAATTATTGAACCCTTATCGTAATCTTTATTTACATAATGTATTGTTATGCCAGTTTCAGGCTCTTTATTTTTAACAACTGATTCATGCACGTTCATTCCAAACATTCCTTTGCCCCCGTATTTTGGCAATAAAGCAGGATGAATATTAATTATTTTATTCGGGAAAGCATCAATTAAATATTCGGGAATAAGCCATAAAAATCCGGCTAAAACAATAAAATCTATGTTATTTTCTTTAAGTAAATTGAGTACTTTTTGAGATTGATAAAAATCGGGTCGAGAAAAAATATGGTATTTAATGTTATGATTTATAGCTCTTTGAATGACATACGCATCTTTATTGTTCGAAAAAATAGTGGAGATTGTAATTTTTTTGTTTTCTTTGAAGGCTTTTATCAGGTTTTCGGCATTCGTTCCAGAACCCGATGCAAAGATAGCTAAGTTGTTCATTGTTAGTTTGTTGCAAGTTTAGAATACCCTGATTTTAGGGGTGCTAGATTAAAAATATATTGCAAAAATGGTTCAATAAATCCAAAAAAGATTATTTTTGCACAAAATAAAAAGAAATATTTTTGATTTAATGATTAATTATATTTCTTTGCACAGTTTTAAAAAATTATTAATTATTAACTAAATCTTAAAGTTATGTCTGATACTGCATCAAGAGTTAAAGCTATCATCGTTGATAAATTAGGAGTTGACGAGAACGAAGTTACACCAGAAGCAAGTTTTACAAATGATCTAGGTGCTGACTCTCTTGACACTGTTGAGTTAATCATGGAATTTGAAAAAGAATTCAATATTTCTATTCCAGATGATCAAGCTGAAAATATCGGCACAGTTGGTGATGCTATTAAGTACATCGAAGAGCACGCTAAGTAAGAGTTTAATAACCCCCAAATCTTGTTTTAAATTTTAACTTTATGGAATTCAAACGTGTAGTAATTACTGGTATTGGAGCAATTACCCCAATTGGTAATAATATTGAAGAATATTGGAACAATTTAATGAATGGAGTAAGCGGCTCAGACATGATCACTCATTTTGATGCCTCAAAATTTAAAACAAGATTTGCTTGTGAGGTTAAAGGCTTCGATCCTAATCAACATTTTGACAGAAAAGAAGCTAAGAAACTTGATTTGTTTGCACAATATGCCCTAGTGGCAGCTGAGCAAGCAATTCAAGATTCAAAACTTGATTTAAACGCCATAGATCACGATAAAGCAGGTGTAATATGGGGTTCGGGAATAGGTGGGATACAAACTTTTCTTGAAGAAGTTAAAGGTTATGTGTTAGGAGATGGTACTCCTCGATTTAGCCCATTTTTTATTCCTAAAATGATTTCTGATATTGCTTCCGGACATATTTCAATGAAATATCATTTCCGTGGGCCAAATTTCACTACTGTTTCTGCCTGTGCATCATCAACAAATGCATTGATTGATGCATTTAATTATATCCGTTTAGGAAAAGCGAATATCTTTATTACTGGTGGATCTGAAGCTGCAGTAAATGAAGTAAGCATGGGCGGTTTTGGCTCAATGCAAGCAATATCAACAAAAAATGATGAATGTAAAACAGCCTCACGTCCATTCTGTAATACACGCGATGGATTTGTTATGGGCGAAGGTGCTGCTGCATTAATTTTTGAAGAACTTGAACATGCTAAAAAACGCGGTGCGAAAATTTACGCTGAAGTAGCTGGTGGAGGTATGTCTGCCGATGCTCATCATCTAACTGCACCACATCCTGAAGGTTTAGGGGCAAAGAATGTAATGATAAATGCATTAGCTGATGCCAATATGAAACCTGAAGATATTGATTACATCAATGTTCATGGAACAGCAACTCCACTGGGTGATGTTGCCGAATTAAAAGGCATTAAAGAAGTTTTTGGAGAACAAACTTACAAAATGAATATCAGCTCAACAAAATCTATGACAGGTCACTTATTAGGTGCTGCTGGTGCTGTTGAAACTTTAGCTGCTATTTGTGCTGTTGTTAAAGATATTGTTCCTCCAACAATTAACCATCACGAAGTTGATCCCAATATTGATCCAAAAATCAATTTAACATTGCATAAAGCTCAAAAACGCGTCGTTCGTGCAGCGTTAAGTAATACTTTTGGATTTGGTGGTCATAATGCTTCGGTAATAATTAAAAAATATACTGAATAGTTAGTGTTCAATATTTTTCCACTACTTAAGTATCTCATCTCCGGAAATAAAGATTTTATTCGTAAACTTTATCGATTAACAGGTTTTTACCCTCGTAATTATAAGGTATATAAGATTGCATTTACTCACAAATCTGCATCTATTCAGTTTGATAACGATAAGTACATCAATAATGAAAGATTGGAGTATTTAGGCGATGCTATTTTAGCGGCCGTTATTGCTGATTATCTTTTTTCGTATTTCCCTTTTAAAAAAGAAGGTTTCTTAACCAAGATCCGTGCCCGAATAGTTAGTCGTGAGCAACTTAATGATATAGCCATGAAACTTGGCTTGCAGGATTTGATTGTATCCCAACTAAAAATTAATGGTACTAAAAATATTTATGGTAATGCCTTTGAGGCCCTAATTGGAGCTATTTATATCGATAAGGGCTATAAAAAAACTAAACGGTTTATTATTAACCGAATTATAAAAAAATACATTAATATAAATGAGCTTATACAAGTTGATTCCGACTATAAGAGCAAATTGATTGAACTGGCTCAGAAAAATAAACTCGAAATTGTTTTCGAAGATTCTGAGGGCGAGATGAATGAACAAAACACACCTATTTTTAAGTCGAGTGTTAAACTAAACAATAAGGTTTTTGGCAAAGGGTCTGGAAACTCAAAGAAAGAAGCACAGCAAAGTGCATC
>JAVEZW010000039.1:18999-20189 GCA_034002805.1 Bacteroidales bacterium
TCCTAAAAAAGAGAAAGAGAGAAGTTAATCTCTCTTACCCAAACCCTAAAATAAAAACCTAATCATCTATAACAATTAACCTGCATTCTTAACTTAATTGTTATCACCAAAAGTACTGCAAGCTTTGGTTAAGGATTATGAACCGATGTTAAATAATGTTAAATAATTCATTTTGAATGCTTATCATGATATCTTTGTAAGGCTATGCATAAAAAAACCATCTGGATATTAACGGTTGTTTTATCGGTTACCCTCATCGGGTTAATCGTTGTTCAGTTATACTGGATTAATAATGCGGTTAAAATTAAAGAAGAGCAGTTTTCTCAATCGGTAAAAAAAGGACTGGAAAATATTATTGAAGAGATTGAAAAGCGCGAGATGGTTTATCAGGTGGTAAATGAAGTTGATCCTTACAAAGGACTAACCTCCGGCGGCAAAGCATCACTTAATTATCAGTATAACAAGCTTAACCAGAGTTTATTCAGCTTATCGACAACAAATCACGAAAAAGAAATTTTTGTAATAAACGCCTCTGATTCGATAAAAAAAATAACACAACTGCAACAATTTTTGGGCGATGGTATTTTATTAGGGAATAATGAAAATCTTTCGCTAAGCAAATCGAATAAACAAAAACTATTTAAGGATTTAAATACCAATCCTGCATTTGCAGAACGATTGAAGGAGAAAACTGTTTTTGTCGAAAATATTGTAAATAAGCTTGTTCAAATTGATGTTGAGCTGGAAGACAGGATTAGCAAGGAAGCTCTCGAAGAGATTATCCGTAAATCATTTATGGATATTGATGAAAACCTTGTTTATGAATATTCAGTTTTAAAAAATGGATTAGAGATGGTATATAAATCGGACAATTTTAATCCCAAAACTCACTCCAAGATTTTTACCGGACAATTGTTTCCGAAAGATGTTTTTGCAAAAGATAATTTTATCATTATCTATTTTCCCGAAGAGCGGAATTATATTTTAAAATCGACCGGTTTTATGGCTTTTACATCGGTTTTTCTTACCCTTATAATTATTTTTGGTTTTTCATTTTCCATACATATCATGTTTAAGCAAAAGCGTATTTCGCAAATAAAAAATGATTTTGTAAACAACATGACACATGAGTTAAAAACACCTATCTCAACCATTTCTTTGGCTTCGCAGCTTTTAAAAGATAAAGGTGT
>JAVEZW010000040.1:0-20162 GCA_034002805.1 Bacteroidales bacterium
TCTTTTAAAAAGCAGCCATAAGCAAATCGATATCTTTTGAAGGTATTCCAAAATAATTACCAATACTGGCGCTTGTTAAAATTCCATTGTAGATATAAACACCATGCCTGAAACCAAGATCTTCTTTCAGTAATTTTTGAACTCCTCCTGCTTCGGCAATATTAAATAACAATGGATTAAAAACATTACTCAGAGCAATGGATGCAGTACGAGCAACTCTGGAAGCAATATTTGGTACGCAATAATGAATTACGCCATGCTTAATATACGATGGATTAGAATAGTTGCGGCATTCTGATGATTCAATACATCCGCCCTGATCAATGCTAAGATCGATAATCACTGCTCCTTTTTTCATTTTCTGAACCATTTCGTCGGTAACTAAAAACTGGGGTCCTTTATCTCCAAGATGCATGGCACCAATAACAACATCGGCCGATTTAAGATGTTTTTCGACTACTCGCTTATGAAATACAGAGGTAAATAATGGACGACCAAGATTTAGCTGAAGTCTTTTAAGTTTGGCTATTGAATGATCGAAAACTTTTATAAACGCGCCCAATCCGATTGCAGCGCGTGCTGCATATTCTGCCGCTGTTCCAGCACCTAAAATAATCACCTCGGTTGGAGTAATACCTGTTACACCACCTAAAAGAACACCTTTTCCGTTATGCACATTACTCAAATACTCAGCAGCAATAAGAATTGAGGTTGTCCCGGCTATCTCACTCATTGATCGGATTACAGGGTAACAATTCTCCTTATCTTTTAATCCTTCGAAAGAAATAGCAGTAACCTTTTTACCTATAAGTTTTCGAATATATTCTTCGGTTTGATTTTGATACTGAAGCGATGAGATAAGAACTGCGTTTGTTTTTAGGAGATCTAATTCATCAATAGCAGGAGGCGCAATTTTAAGAACGATGTCGCTTCTAAAAACCTCGGCTCTGTCTTTTAAAATCAATCCTCCACATTCGGAATAATCTGTATCGTTATAATTTGCATTTAGCCCGGCTCCGGATTCGATTATAACTTCGTGACCATTACCAACTAATAACTCAACAGCCTCGGGAGTAAGAGCTACCCGGCTTTCAAACTCTTTATTTTCTTTTGGAATACCAATAATAAGTTTTTCTTTTCGCTTCCCCGTTTCAAGTTTTTCCTCCTGAGGCATTAAACTTGTTTTTCCTAATGAAAATCGAGATGATCCGGTATTTTCCTGCATAATTAGTTATAATTTAGGAATAAAGTAAGGTTTTTAGAAGAGTTACAAAATAAGATAAATACAAACGTAAATCAAGTATTTTTTAATACTTTTATTTGATGTCGAGAAAAATCGACAAAAGAAATGTTATAAAAACCAGAGAAGGAAATTATCTGAAATTGATGGTTCTACTGCCATCTTCGTTTTCAATCATCTGAACAAAAACAACATGCTCAGGCAGCAATTCGGCAACTTTATCGGGCCATTCGATAAAACAATAATTGTCTGAATAAAAATAATCTTCGTAGCCAAAATCATAAACCTCCTCAATTTTATTTATCCTGTAAAAATCGAAATGATAAATAATATTACCCTTTGCTGTTTGATATTCGTTTACGAGAGCAAATGTTGGACTGGTAACTATTTCAACAACGCCCAGCTCGTTGCAGAGCGCTTTTATAAAGGTGGTTTTTCCAACACCCATTGGGCCAAAAAAAGCAAACACTTTTTTACCGTTGGTAAGTCGAAGAAATTTATCGGCCACCACAGCTAATTCGGTTAATGATTTTAATACCAGCGTTTGCATTATACTAAGATAACATTTTTTATTGATTTGGTTTTAATTTTATAAACGGAATTACCATTTCTTCCAAAGAAACACCACCGTGCTGAAAGGTGTTTTTGTAATAACTAACATAATGATTATAGTTATTTGGATATGCAAGAAAATCGTAGTTAGTAGCAAAAATATAGCTGGTAGAAAGATTTGACTTTGGTAATTGTGCTTTTTCGGGTTGTTTGATCTCAAAAACCTCTGATGGATTGTAATTTAAGCTCTTGCCATTTTTATACCTCAGATTTGTTGTTGTATTTCTGTCGCCAATAACTTTTAGTGCATTGGTAACACGAACTGTTCCGTGATCGGTAGTGATAACAATTTTTACATTGTGTTTTTGCAGTTCTTTAATGAGTGCAAATAATGGCGAATGCTTAAACCATGAAACCGAAACCGACCGATATGCAGCCTCATCATTTGCAAGTTCCCTTATCATTTCTATTTCAGTGCGGGCATGCGATAACATGTCTATATAGTTATAAACCAAAATGTTAAGCTGATTATTTAGTAAATCTTTATAATTCTCTACTAATTTTTCGCCTGTTTTATAGTTGCTTACTTTCTCGTAGAAAAACTTAATCTTTTTATTTGTACGACTCAGGTGATTTTCGAAAAGCTCTGATTCTTTAAGATTTTTACCTCCTTCTTCTTCGTCATTTAGCCAAAGTTCGGGATAAAGCTTGTCAATTTGCATGGGCATTATTCCTGCAAATATTGAATTGCGGGCATATTGTGTGGCTGTTGGTAAAATACTACAGTAAAGTTCCTCGGATTCAACTGTAAAATAATCTGAAATTATTGGCTGTATAACTTTCCACTGGTCAAATCGGAGGTTATCGATTAAAATAAAAAACACCTGCTCACCCTTCTCGATCATTGGAAAAACACGTTCTTTAAACAGATTTGGTGATATCAATGGCTTCTCGGCTCCATCGAACCATTTAATATAATTGTTTTTAATAAACTTAGAAAAACCATTGTTGGCATCAGCTTTTTGCATTTTAAGAACCTCATCCATACCTGGTTCATTATTTTGACCCAGCTCAATTTCCCAGTAAACAAGTTTTCTATAAATCTCGGTCCAATCGGAGAATGTTCGTGCTTCGTTAATATTCATCCCTATTTTGCCAAACTCAATTTGGTAACCTGAAAGCGTTTTTTCGGAAACAAGTCGTTTGGTATCAATATTTTTTTTAATTGTAAGCAGTATTTGTTTAGGATTAACCGGTTTAATAAGATAATCGGCAATCTTGGAACCAATTGCCTGCTCCATGATATTCTCCTCTTCGTTTTTCGTAATCATAACAATAGGCAGGTCGGGCTTGTAGCGCTTTATTTTATCAAGCACATCTAACCCACTAAGGCCGGGCATATACTCATCTAAAAAAACAATATCAAAATCTTCTTTTTGCGTTAGTTCGATTGCTGTATCACCATTATTTGCTGTACGTACCTCAAATCCTTTTTCTTCAAGAAAGATAATATGTGGACGCAACATATCAATCTCATCATCGGTCCATAATATTTTTATTTTTCTTGTCTGCATAGTTTTTTTATTGGTATATAAATTTACCTATTATTATATAGTTAACCAAAATTACATTTTTGTTATTTAAGGTAGTTGTCCTTAAAGAATAAAAGATACTCGCGAATAGCTTTTTCGGCATTGAAGGATGTAAAGTTTTCGGCAGAGATAACAAAGAACTGATAATCGTCCTTATCTGCATTTTCAACCAGTTTATCTATTTGCGATTTGATAGAAGTATAATACTCCATAGCTTCTTTTTCGTCGGCAAACTTTTTAACAATTAAACTATTGAAAAACTTATTAAACTCCTCATTTTCTGTGGTATAATCTTTTTGAATATAAAAATCGAGGTTATAATTGATTGAATTAAACTTAACTTTATTAATATCAACCGCTCTATCGATAATTAGCACAAAATAGTGTTCCGCTTTACTATTATAGGAAAACAATTTTTTAATTCGTTCTTTATCCTCAAATACTATGTTGGTTGCTTGTGAAGAATCTGACAACTGATTTTCCATTGCGAATGATGGTTCAGAAAGTTGCTGCAACTCATTTTTTCTAACCACTGCCAGCAGTTCGTTTGCCGCTTTATTCATATCTCCCTTTGGATAATCAATAACAAACTGCTCCAGTTCGTTTTTTAGCATTCCCTGTCCATAAACCTTCCCGATGGAAAGTATTTTCAGATATTTAAACTTAGGCGTTAGATCGAGATTGTTAAAACTATTTATTCCGTGATCACAACGAACAAGGGTTTCTGAATATTTCTTATCATTAAACATGGTTAATGTGGTAAGATAATACTCGTTTTGCTCTTTGCTTTCTTTTTCAAACTCCTTAAAAAACTCTGGATCCAGCAACACTTTGGCATAGTTCGATTCGGGATAATTTCCAATAATCATCCCTTTATAAATATCAGCCTGGCCAAAATCGCCTTTTGAAAAATAAATCTTATATAAACTATAATATGCTGCAACCTTATAATCACTTACAGTATAGCGATTTACCAAATCCTTATACGCTTTAATAGCAAGATCATCCTCTTTTAAATCGTTTCGATAAACCTCGCCCACATTATATAAGGAGCTTTGAATTTTAAGATGCGAAACAGCCATCATCGAATCAGTTAAAGGCAGATCAACAAGGTAATACTCAGGTTTTTTATTGTCTAATCCTTTTTTGTTGTCGATAATATCATCAGAAATTTCTATTTGTCCTTCCTGATCAACACCCACAACTTGTTTGTTGCTGCGTCGCCAGTTATCTTCAAGCTTGCGCGTACCCCATAGTCGGCGAAACTCGGGCTCACCAAAACTTTTAGCATTTGGATTATAAAAATACCATTTGCCGCTTTCGTCTAGATTTGTTGGTCGTATATTCGTTCTGGCATACATAAGATCACCAGGCTGTGCAGCCATATTTTCTCTTTCTTTTTCTTGTTGTTCTTTTATTTTAAGCTGATCGATTATTTTTTGAATAAATGCAAGCCTGTCTTTTTCGGACATTTTAGCAACACGTTGAACGCTATCCTGAAACTCAACTGTTTTAATATTTTCAACCAGTTTTGATAGATACTTATTTTTTCGAGCCAGATCTGAATATCCCGGGAACTCCGGATTTAGCATCGCAATGGCACTATCGGAGTAGGCTTGTGACTCAACATATTTCGACTGATTAAAGAAAATGTCAGCCAGTGCAAAATAACTCAGTCCTTTTTGGTTTGTATTATTTATGCTCGAATTTGTTGATTGCTTAAAGTATTCGATTGCTTGTGCGGTATTTTTGTTTTTAAGCTCCAGGTCACCCAGCGCATAATAAATCTGATCAAGGTATTCTCTATTTTTATCATCATCGAGCATTTCGAGTAGCTCAGCTTTAATCGATCCTCCAGATTTGCCCCCGGTAAACATACTTGCTCTTTTAATCTTTGCATTAAAAGCCATTTCGTACGGAGGATTCATTTTTATTACTTTTTCGTAATACTCCGAGGCAAGTTGGTATTTATTAAGTTTCTCATTAATCTGTGCGTAAATAAAATGAAGCCTTAATTTATCCTTTTTTTTCTTTGCTTGCTCAATTGCTTCTTTTATAATCGGCTCGGCTGCAATGATGTTTTGCTGTTTAATATAAAAATCGGCTTTTGTAAGATTTAATTGATACTTAAGCTTATCGGGATATTTAATATCGTGCTGAATAATTTCAAGGATATGTTGTGCTTCGCGAAAGTCTTTACGTTCAATGTTTGCTCTTACCAGCCAGTTATAGGCCATGTACTTTGATTTTTCATCATCAAACTGCTTAATTATATATTCGAAGGTTTGAATTGCAGATGAATAATCGCCCTGATAAAAAAAGGCTTTGCCCATTAAAAGATAAGATTCATCGATATATGAGTTAAACTCATTTTTGCTGTAAAACTGTTTTTCTTTTTCGGTCATCTTGCCCTTTTTAGCTTCGGGCTTTTTTGTTATGGAATGCAACTTTATTGCTTTCGATGATTTTTCAATGGATCTATCCATCTCTGATTTTATGGAAGTCGCTAGCTCGGGATTTCCATAAATAAATACAGGCAGAATGAGCGCATAGTTATCGGTATATGATTGTTCGTATTTTAACAGACCTTCCTTAAAACTCTCGCTCCCATTAAATATAATATTGTATCGTGCAGTAACACTATGGTAGGTTCTGTTTAATGCCGTATTTCGCCGGGCTGCACATCCTGCAAAAAACAACACAAAAAACAGTATGAATATTTGAAATATGTTTTTTCTGATCGATTTAATCATTTTAATCTGTTAATCCATTTATCACTAACCTATTTTTAATCAAAATAGTATTTTGCAGTGCTAAAATTATTCTGCATACTTTGTAAAACTACTAAAATAATTAAATGGTTTAAAAAAGGGAGCCATAATTGTGTGGCTCCCTTAAAATTTCTTTAAAACAGATAAATTAAGCAGATACAACCTCTTTAATTTCGGGAATTTCTCTTTTAACGGCCTGTTCAACACCGTTTTTCAATGTTTGTAAACTAAATGGGCATGCTCCACAAGCTCCAAGTAATCGAACTTTAACAGTAAAGTCGTCGGTTAATTCAACAAATTTAATATCACCACCATCAGCCACTAAATATGGGCGTACTTTTTCAATGGTAGCATTAATTTTTTGTTCCAGTTCTTGTCTTTTTGATTGTTCCATAATTTGAATGATGTTTATTTATGTTTAATTTCTACTTTTTCAGTGGGCGCTAAATTACGATTTCTTTCATCAATTACCTTAATCACATTAGCCGCTAATTCTTTAAATGCTTTTCCTATAATTGTTTCTTCATGCAAGGCAGCAGGATTTCCTGTGTCTCCACCTTCGCGAATGCTCTGAACAATTGGAATTTGTCCAAGCAGAGGAAGGTTTTCGTTTTGGGCCAAGGTTTTACATCCATCTTTACCAAATAAATAATACTTGTTATTTGGTAATTCTTCGGGAGTAAACCACGACATATTTTCTACTAGTCCAAGTACCGGAACATTTATGCTTTTCCCTGTAAACATTCGTATTCCTTTAAGAGCATCGGCAATAGCAACTTGTTGAGGTGTACTCACAATAATTGCGCCTGTAACCGACATTTCCTGAACTAAGGTTAAATGAATGTCACTTGTCCCTGGAGGAGAATCGATAATTAAATAATCCAGCTCACCCCACTCGCCTTGCTGCAACAATTGTTTAAGGGCGCTTGAAGCCATTGGGCCACGCCAAACGAGTGCATCATTTTGATTTATAAAAAATCCAATGGACAGCACTTTAACTCCAAAATTTTCAACTGGGGTAATCCAATCTTCACCATCAATTTTACGAACCAAGGGTCGTTGTTCTTCGAGGTTAAACATAAGCGGAATAGATGGACCAAAAATATCGGCATCAACCAATCCAACCTTTGCTCCGGTTTTGGCAAGTGATACAGATAAGTTAGTTGCTATAGTCGATTTACCAACACCTCCTTTACCCGAAGCTACAACAATGATGTTTTTAACATTCTCCAGAGCTTTTGATGTGTTTTTTTTCTCAACTACCTTTTTCTCCGGAAGTTTAACTGAAATATTACCACGGATCTGCAATTGTTCGCCAAATTTTTGTTCTATTGCCTGAACACATGCTTTACGCAGAGATTCGACAAACGGATCATTTGCTTTTTTAAAACTAATGGTAAATCCAGCCTTATTTCCTTCAAACCAGATATTGTCAACCATTCCCATAGTTACAATATCTTGACCAGTTTCTGGATGCTTAATGGTTCTCAGTACATTAAGGATATCTGAATTAGAAATTATCATCTTATTTTTATTTAATTTAAATTAACGCAACAAAGATAAATATTATTTATTATTCTGAAAAAAAACCTCTGATGTTTTATAATCATCAGAGGTTTAATAATTAACGTGAGTTCGACCTAGGTTTAATTATTTCCATTTTTTTTATGCTCCTGGAGCAAAATCTTTAAAGCAAAATATTGATGCAAAAATCAGCGCGTCAGTTCTATGCTGTTCAATAGGCTTAGGCTCTTTTGACGCGCAATAATTAAAAGACAAAATAGTATATATTTTCAATATTTTCAGTGCTTTGCGCAGCAAGTAGCTTATTTATATGCAAAAAATTAAGTGGTTAGTGCACCTCCAATTAAGCTAACTGTTTGGATCAAGTTCTTATCTATTTGTAAAACACCCTTTTAAATAATATTTGTTTTGTGAATCATCATCACTCAACAAATTTTACTGCAGTACCATAAATTAGCAGCCGGCCAACAATCTGTGCATTCATATTTTCCAGTTCAAACCTGACTCCAACAACTGCATCAGCACCATTTGATTCTGCATTCTTTTTAAATTGGTCCCAGGCTGAAGTATATGCTTTTACAACAGGACTCCCAGAAAAAGTTGATGTAATATCTGACTGGGCCAAAATAATTTGGATAATCTCATAATTTTGTTTTACATCTAAAGTGGTGTAGATGATTTTTTTCTGTTCTTGACTATCCTGACTAAAAACAGCAACAGATTTAGCAGTAAAAATTACAACCAAAGCAAAAATAAATAATACTTTTCTCATAAACTAAGATTTTAATCATTCCTACTCGTATGGCTTTTCGGTTACGCCCCGTTTGGTTGGTTTCTGGACTCCATAAATAAAAATATTAGTTTTAATTATTTAGTATCTTTTGTTTTGTCTGGAATTATTTGAAAACAATATTAAAGGCTAGTTTATATATTAATATCATTTTAGGTTTGTCTTTGTTAAAGATAATGATAATTAATTTAAACGCAATAGTGTCTTAAAAAAATTTCATTCTTATTTTACAATGGAGTTCTAATTGAAAACTTCACCAAAAAAAGATGCTTTTTATTGAATAAATTAGAGGTATAATATCTTAGAAAACAAGAATTATTGATAAATAGAACAATACTATTTGATTGCTTTTGTTTGATGTTTAAGATTTTATCTTATACACCTAACACTCTTTTAGTTTTAATGTAGGATCCCAGAAATATTTTTCGAAATTTACTATCTGATCATTGACCACTTTTATACCTTCGTTTTCGAGGAGTTGTTTCATGGTGTTCGAATTCCCAAAATGATGTTTGCCTGTTAATAAACCATTGCGGTTAACCACTCGATGTGCCGGAACATATTCTTTTTGAAAATGTGAGTTATTCATTGCCCAACCAACCATTCGTGCAGATTGTGCAGAACCCAGATATTTTGCTATAGCCCCATAACTTGTAACCCGACCATGTGGAATAAGTCGAGCTACCATATAAACCTGGGAAAAAAATCCATCGTTATTCGTCTTTGGGCTCTTCAAGGGTTTTGTGAATGTCTAATTTAAACTTTATATAGGTAATTGGTTTGCCTTTTTGCAGGAATTGTTGCTCGTAGAATGTTTTTATTGAAAGAGTTTGATCAACGAAATTCGAATCATATAGATTATCAGTACACACTTCTGTTTCAAGTTTATTAAGCTCCACAAGCGCTTTTGTATAATCATGTAGTTCTTTGCTATCAGTTTTAAGGTGAATTATACCATTGTTTTTTAAAAACTTCTGATAATACCCTAAAAACCGGGTTGAAGTAAGTCTTTTATAATGTTTTTTTGGTTGCGGGTCGGGAAAGGTAATCCATACTTCAGATATTTCAGCCTGGGCAAAAAACGAGTTAATCAAATCGATACGTGTACGAACAAAGCCAACGTTTTTCATTCCTTCGTCGAGAGCTGTTTTTGCTCCACGCCACATGCGTGCTCCTTTAATATCAACGCCTATAAAATTCATTTGGGGGTTTTGTCGGGCCAGCCCAACTGTGTATTCGCCTTTGCCGCAACCAAGCTCCAAAACAATAGGGTTGTTGTTATTGAAAAAATCTTTATTCCAGTTTCCTTTGAGTTTATAATCTTTTTCGAAAACCTCGCTGAACTCTGCCTGAACAACATGATTAAAAGTGTTCATCTCAGCAAACCGGGCTAACTTCCTTTTTGCCACAATCCTTCTATTTAAATGCTAATTTATCAATGCGAAGCCCAACGTCGGAAATATTTTTTAGCTCATCGGTACGCATTGCCTGAGTAATCTCGAAAGTATATTCACCCTGCACCGGAAATCTTACTTGTTGTTTATAAATGAACCGGTTGTCGTAAATATCGCCCCAACCCGTTCCTAGCCATTTGCCTCGATCATCGGCTAGCATACATTCGAAAGTATCGACTAATTCAGCTCCGGAAGGTGATAAAGTATGCACAAACAAAAAAAGATTCATATTTTCGTACTTCGAAGAGTTTCGGATGTTAATATAAACGTTATGTGGATTTATAGTATCTTTTATATCAACATTAAATACCACCGGGCTTTTTGAGTCCCATTTCATATCCGGAATAGTTGTGTATTTATCGAAAACACTATCAGTATCGCAGGATACTAAAAATATCGCACTGGATATAAGTACCAGAAAAATAAGGATACTAATTCTTCTCATTTGAATTTCCTTTGAATTTATGACGGCGTTTCTTTTTCTTTCGGCTGCTTTTCTGCTCATCAAATCGTGTTAAACTCTCCTGACCAACAACATTGTCATAATCAAGTTCTTTTTCTGGAGCAATAGTACTTTCATCAACCAATACATCAACTTTTTTACCTGATTTATTAAGTGCAATTATCTCTTTAACCCGATCGATTGGAACGGGAGTTAAGTTTACCATATTATGAGGATCAAACGAATACCACATAATACCTCTGAAAATATCAGTTTTCTGAAAGAATGCCTGTCCTGTTTTTGTTTCGAGTATAATGTTTGTAGGAGGAAAATCTTTTTGTGCATCGATATAACAGTCAACTTCGTAATTAAGACAACACTTAAGCTTTCCGCATTGTCCTGCAAGTTTTTGTGGATTAAGAGAAATCTCCTGATATCTTGCAGCATTGGTAGTTACCGAAACAAAATTAGTAATAAAAGTTGCACAGCAGAGTTCACGACCGCATGAACCAATGCCTCCAATCCTGCCAGCTTCCTGACGGGCACCGATCTGTCTCATTTCGACACGGATCTTAAAAGTTTCGGCTAGAATTTTAATCAACGATCTAAAATCTACCCGCTCATCAGCGATATAATAAAAAATAGCTTTAGTTCTGTCGCCCTGATATTCAACATCGCCAATTTTCATGTCGAGTTTTAATTCATTAGCTATTTTTCTTGCTTTAAGCATTGTTGTCCTTTCGAGCGATGTAGCTTCGAACCATTTCTCCAGATCAGCGGGTTTGGCTTTTCTGTAGATTTTTTTAAACTCTGTTTCGGGCGATTTAATGTTTTGCTTTTTCATCTGGAAATATACCAGCTCGCCAGTTAAAGATACAATGCCTATATCATGTCCGGGTGATGCTTCAACAGCAACAACATCACCTTTTTTAAGCCTTAATTCATTAACGTTTTTAAAAAGCTCTTTCCGGGTATTTTTGAAGCGAACCTCAACAATGTCGTTTTTAATTGCAGTTTCGGGAATATCGTTTAGCCAGTCGAAAACCTCCAGTTTACCACAATGATCGGGCTTGTTGCAACAGCAAGTATTGGGTACCGGAATGGCAGGGCTGCTGCCGTTTATATCTTTATCTAGTTGATCCATATTTTACAATATTACTCTGTATTTAACATCAATAAATTTAATACAGAAAAAGCAAAATTAATGAAAATTACTTATTTATCAATTTTACAAGCTTTAATCCCAAATCAAGGAAAACGATTTTGTTGTAGGCGTTCATTTCAATATCCGCAAATGCTCTGTTTAAGTGCTCATAAATCTTGAACACATTTTCCTTATTTATAAAAGGATAAAATTTGTTCGAAAACTCTGCTTCCTGTTTGGTTAAATAAACAATATTCTTCTGATTAATGTTTAGCATAAAGTTTTCTCTGATCATGCGGATGGCGTATTCGAGAAAACGTTTTTGCTTTTCGCGACCAATGGTTGAAATGCTTTCGACCCAATTTACAATCTCTATTATTTTATTTTGATAGCAAAACCTCATTATTTCAACAAATCGATCATGATTCTCGGAGTTTTCGTCTGTTGTTTCGATTAGATTAAGGGCACTAAGATAATTTCCATTGGCCAGATGCACAATGTCGTAAGCCTTATCGGCATTCAAACCCATGCGATCGCACAAAGCGGTATGAAGGTTTTCAGCATCAATCTGAGGTATTTTTATAAGTTGTGTTCGCGAAAGAATGGTCGTAATTATCTGTTCCGAATTTTCAGAAACTAGGATAAACAATGTTTTCGATGGTGGTTCCTCGATTATTTTTAACAGCGTATTGGCTGCTGCGGAATTCATTTTCTCGGGCAACCACATGATAAGTGTTTTATAATCAGCCTCAAATGTTTTAAGGCTTAGCTTTCGAACTATTACGCTGCTTTCGTTTTTACTAATTAATCCCTGCTTATTTTCAACATCAATTATATCGTACCAGCGAGTTTGGTTAATATATGGATTTTCGATAAGCGCTTCGCGCCATTGAGCAATAAAATCATCGCTAACAGGATCTTTCTTAATCGCTTTTGTTGTAGCTACAGGAAATACAAAATGCAAATCGGGATGCACCAGCTTTGCAAATTTCTGACACGAAGGACAAACCCCACACGAATCGCTATCGTGTTTATTTGTGCAGGCAATATATTGCGCATACGCAATGGCTAGTGCGAGATTGCCAGAACCTTCGGGACCCAAAAAAAGCTGTGCATGACTTATTCGATTATCCTTTACGGTTTGTATGAGTCGGTCTTTAATTTTTTGCTGACCTATTATTTCTTTAAAAAGCATTTTTCAATTTTTGTTTCAGATTACTAGCTAATTAACAGATTCTCTATTAGCAAAAAGTTAATTCCAAAGTTACTATTTTATCTTTAACTTCTTAACCAGAATGTTCAGGGTCAAAAAAATAGTTGATTTAATATTCTGATTCATTATAAATAAATAATTACCAAATTAAAATCTGGATTAGAAAATTAACCTATTAATGCATCAATTATTAGGTCCTATATCGGTTTTATAACAAAAAAAAGTTCGATTTTGCTTTTAAAAAACTCCTAATTTTGAAGGTTGATTTATCACAATTTTTTCTTTGTCATTATCACTTTTTAAAGCTAAAAAATAACAAATAGTATTGCTATATAACAACATAAATTCATGAAAAAATTCATTGTTCTATTTCTATTAATATTAGGTATTACTGGTTATGCACAAATCCCTGCGGGTTATTACGATAGTGCTGCTGGTTTAACCGGAGAAGAACTAAAAACTGCCTTGCATAATATAATCGATAATCATACAACCTACCCATATACTGATGCCTCAACAGATGTTTGGGATATTTTAAAAGAATCTGACAGAGATCCTACGAATCCGGCAAATGTAATTCTTATTTATACAGGATGGTCGGTAAATGGGGCTCAGGAATACAACAACGAAGCAGGATGGAGCCGAGAACATGTTTGGGCAAAATCACATGGTGGTTTTGATGAATATCCGCCAGCCGGAACAGATGCACATCACCTAAGACCTGCTGATATTACAGTTAATTCTGCCCGAGGCGAAAAAGATTTTGACAATGGAGGAACACAGCATCCTGAAGCTACCGAATGTTATACCGATGCTGATTCATGGGAACCTAGACCAGCAGTAAAAGGCGATATTGCACGAATGATGTTTTATATGGCAACCCGATACGAAGGCGATGTGGCTGGTGAACTAGATCTTGAGTTGGTAAATTACACAGGCACATCAGGTCCTATTTTCGGAAAACTTGGAACATTGCTCGAATGGAACGAGCAAGATCCGGTGGATGACTTTGAACGAAACAGAAATGAAGTAATTTATTCATATCAACACAACAGAAATCCCTTTATTGATCATCCCGAATGGGTTGCTTTAATCTGGAATGGCGATTATAATAATTCGCCTTCAATTTCTTCTATTGTTAAAAACCCTTTATATCCAGGACCAACCCAATCAGTCAGTGTTTCTGCTTCGGTAACCGATAGCGATGGTAGTGTTCTGTCTGTTAAGCTGAACTGGGGTTTATCATCAGACAATTTAAACAATACAATCACCATGGCGCTTTCATCGGGATCTACTTATGTAACAACCACCAATATTCCAGCACAAAGCGGTGGAACAGCGGTTTATTATCAAATTGAAGCGATGGATAATGATAGTGCAACAGCTTTATCAAATACACTGAATTACACAGTAACTGTTCCGGGAAATACCCAACCAGTTATTGCTAACGTGGTTTATTCGCCAGTGAACCCATCAAATACTGATTCGGTATTAGTTTCGGCTACTATTACAGATTCTGATGGTACAATAAGCAGTGCTATACTAAAATGGAAAAAAGGATCAGAATCGACTCTTTATGAAAAACCGATGATCCTCTCTGAATCAAATTATCAGGCATATATCCCTGCTTATGAAGCTGGTAAAACTATCTATTTTATGATTGTGGCTAAAGATGATGATAACGCTGAAACTTCTTATTTGGATGGAACTTATGTTATAACTGCCATAAATTCAACAGAAAATGAAATTATAACTGAAAAGGTAAAAATATTTCCAAATCCGGTAAGAGATAACCTTACAGTTGAAATACCTGAAAATTACCATGTAATGTCAATTACTCTGTTTGATTTAACGGGCCGCGAAATTCAAAATGTACCAGTAAATAGTGATTCAGAAACGTACATTATAAATTTATCCGACAAATCAGCAGGAAGCTATTTGTTAAAAATAAGAACCCAACACGATAGTATCACTAAAATGATTATTGTGAATTAATTGTAAATATAAACCACATTGTAATTGAAGAAATGCAACTAGTTTTTTTGGTTAAGCAACAATTTTACGCTAAATTGTGTTTCTTTTTCAAATTAAAAACTGGAGGTCATTATGCTAGAAAAATATAATATTAAATGCTTACAAAAAGCAGATCTTAAAGGAAAAATCGTTCTGGTACGCGTTGATCATAACGTAGTAAAAAAAGGTGTTATCAACGATTCATTTCGCATTGACTCAACCATCGGAACTCTTTTTTATATCTATGCCCATGGTGGTAAAGCCATTCTTATGACTCATATTGGCCGACCAAAAGATAAAAAAACTGGTGAAATAAAAACTGGGAAAGAATCAGCCGTTGAACCAATTGTTGAGTACCTAAAAAATAAACTTCAGATTGATCTTAAAGTACCTGTTTTTAAAGCTGAAGAAAATAAAGGTTATGCAGGAATTGATCCATCGATCAAAAATATGATTAAGGATCTTCGTGATGATAAAATTGATGGTATCTATTTGCCAAACACCCGTTGGTTCCAGGGCGAAGAAGCAAAAGGGGCTGCTCAGGATGAGTTTGCTAAACAACTAGCCGAACTAGCTGATGTTTATGTTAACGATGCTTTCGGATCATGGCAGGCACATGCATCGACGGCAGCGATTACTAAATACCTTCCTTCGTATGCTGGATTTTTGATGCAAAAAGAACTCGAAAACCTTGAACGAATTTATAACCCCAAGGCTCCTCTTATTTCAGTTGTTGCCGGAAGTAAATTCGATACTAAGATCGAATCTCTTTACGCACTGCTTAAAAAATCGGATTACCTGGTTTTAGGTGGTGTAATTTATAACGCATACTTGTGTGCTAAATACGGAATCGAAATAAAAGGAATTGAAGCCGATGATTTAGAACACGCTAAAAAGTTTGTTGAGTTTGCTGCTGATTATAAAAACAAACTCGTTGAACTTCCATATATTGTAGAGTCAGATTCAATCGAAGGAAGGTTTGAAGGACAGTACCGAATGCACAATATAAAAGATCTGAAAAAAGGCGCCAAATTAAATTATGTGTTAGATGCTGCAAAAGAATCTTTTGCTGACGAGGGCATTCAGAAAATTTTTGCTTCAGCAAACACCATTTTCGTTAATGCAGTTATGGGTTTTACACCTCACTTTATTGAAGGAACCATTGCGCTGGATCTTTTAATAGACAAAAATAAAGAAGCATTAAAGCTTTATGGTGGTGGAGATACCATGGAAGAACTGAAAAAGTTGCTCCCCGGATTGTATATGACCGCAATTGATAATCCAAAATATTACATTTTTACTGGTGGAGGAGCTGTTCTTAAAGCCATACAGGAAGGTACTACATTAGGAATTGAACCTGTAAAAGCTTTAACAAAATAAAAAAATTGCGTTTTGTATTTTAAAAATATATTTAAATAAGAAGTCAGGGTAACTGGCTTCTTTTCTTATCATAATCATTTTAAATTGGATAGAATGAAAGCATTTAAAGCCTACGATATTCGTGGAATTTACAACGAAGAATTTACAAAAGACGATGCCTACAAGATTGGCTATTTTCTTCCAGAATTGCTGAAAGCAGACAATGTGCTTGTTGGTCGAGATGTAAGAGTTTCTTCTGATGAGATTTTCGAATCGCTTGCGCAAGGGATAATCGATAGCGGAGCCAGTGTTTATAATATTGGTCTGGCCACCACGCCAATGGTTTACTACATGACCGCCAAACATAAATTTGCTGCTTCGGTTCAGATTACCGCTTCGCACAATTCGCGCGAATACAATGGAATGAAAATATCTAAAGCTAACGCACTACCCGTTGGATTTGATACCGGATTAGGCAAGTTGCTTGAGATGATGAATACCCGCGAAATAATTATTGCCGATAAAAAAGGTAAAATCATTGATTACAGGGTAAAAGATGAATATATCCAATTTTTAAAAACCTATGTTCAGGATTATTCAAGCCTAAAGATGGCGGTTGATTGCTCAAATGGAATGGCCGGATTAATTATTAAAAAGCTATTGGGCAAAGATCCTTTGTATATTTTTGATGAGATGGATGGCACTTTTCCGAACCACGAACCAAATCCCTTGATCGAGGAGAATGTTGCGGAACTTAAAAAAACGGTTCTTGCCAATAAATGCGACATCGGTGTAATTTTTGATGGCGATGCCGATCGTGTTATGTTTGTTGATGAGAAGGGAAAGTTCATTTCACCTGATCTTATTATTGGACTTATGGCACATTACTTTCTTGAAAAAGAAAAAGGAGCTGTATTAGAAGACATTAGAACTTCGAAAGCAGTAAAGGAATATATCGAAAATATGGGATGTACAATGCACACCTGGAGGGTAGGTAGAGCATTTGCATCACCTAAATTAAAAGAAATAAATGGTATTTATGGTGGTGAACTCGCTGGTCATTATTATTTCCGCGATTTCTTTTATTCCGACTCAGGCATTTTAGCTTCGCTAATCGTTTTAAATCTAGTTTCGAAGTTTAAAAAAGAAGGCAAAACACTTTCTGAGCTCATCGCAAAGATTAACAAATATGCCAATTCGGGCGAAATCAACTTTAAAATTGCACAAAAGCAAGAAGCCATTGAAGCGCTTAGAGATTATTTTGTGGCACTAGAAAAACCAACCGAGGTAATGGATTTTGATGGTTACCGTATTGAGTTTAAAGATTGGTGGTTTAATGTTCGTCCATCGAATACCGAGCCATATTTACGATTGCTCGTTGAGGCGAATAATGAAAAAATACTTAACGAAAAAGTTGCTGAGATAAAAACGATTTTAAAGAAATTCAACTAATAGAAATTGTAAGATTTTTATTAATCTAGTTATAAAAAACTCGACCTCTTTGAGGTCGTTTTTTTATATTTATTTTGACAAATATTACACTCCGATTAAGCTAAAAACAATAATTTAACTAATTTGTATAAGAAATTCTCTTTATACAATTCCAGAGGAATTGAATACTTATAGAAAATTGGTATGGGAAGGAAATGCGTGTCTGCAAAAATGCCATACAACGCCAACAATCTGATTAGGACACGCAATGGTACGAATTCTAATTATCTTATTGCATTGCGCACCAAATAACAGAATTGCACCGAACAGAATTTGGGGTTGTTGCGCTTTATTCATTCTATCCAATTTTACCATAAACATCATGCTCCTCCGGAGCTTTTTTCAAAACAAGCTAAGAAAATAAATGGATTTCGATCAGATAAATAATTACAAAACAAGATTATGTTTTTAATTCTTGCATCCAACTCACGGTAATTATTAAAAAAGCACAAGCGGAAATGCCTGTGCTTTTCTTTTGTACCTTAATTTACTTATTAACTACCACACTTCGTTATAGGCGGCATTAGTGTACATATCCTCAAGTCTGGTTTTGTGTGTTTTCTCCATTTTTGCAAGTTGTAAAAATGTATTTTTCTGATCATGGTCTGTAGTTGCATCGGCAAACTTCTGGTACATTTCCATTGCTTCTTCTTCTTTTTTCATTGCTAAAGCAATACCATCAGAGAAAGACATTTCTTTGGTAAGTTTTGGTAACTCTACTGATTCGGAGATTTTATAATCTGCACCTGTGGCAAAATTCATCTTTAATGAATTGTCTTTTAAAAAACCCTCAAGTAGTCGTTTATGCTTTTGCTCCTCGTCGGCCAGTTCCTTAAAAATATCTTTTAGGCTTGGATTTACCGATTTTAACGAAGCACTTGTATAAAATTCATACGCTTCAACTTCGTTGTTTATGGCTGTGGCTAAGATTTCTTTGTAATTCATAGGTATTTTGCTTTTAGTTTTTTAGGTATTAAATATACTTATTTTTATTAAAATACACTTTACCTCTTTTAAATAAACAACAACAAACTTACTGCCATTACGGCCATGCCAAGAACAAGTCCATATATAGAATGATGGTGTTTCCCAAACTCTCGTGCAGCAGGTAATAACTCATCGAGCGAAATAAAAACCATGATTCCTGCTACTCCGGCAAATAGAATTCCAAATAAAACCGGAGACATAAAGGGCATTAAAATAAGATATCCAACCAGGGCGCCAACAGGTTCGGCTAATCCTGATAAGAAAGAATGCAAAAAAGCTTTCTTTTTATTGCCTGTAGCAAAATAGATGGGAACCGATACGGCAATTCCTTCAGGAATATTATGAATAGCAATTGCAACAGCAATAGCAATACCCAAACTTGGATTAGTTAAAGCTGCCGTAAATGTTGCCAGACCTTCCGGAAAATTATGAATTGCAATAGCTAACGCAGTAAACATACCCATTTTCATTAATTTTTTATTGCGTTCAGCACCAATCTGTGGATTAGAAATCTCCTCAACAGTATGTATTTCGTGCGGGTTTTCAGCAGATGGAATCAATTTATCAATTAAACCGATTACCAATATACCTCCAAAAAATGAAATAACTGTAATCCACGATCCTTGCACAAGACCAAGTTCACTAATTAGAGCCTCTTTAGCTTTAAAAAATATCTCAACCAGTGAAACATAAATCATTACACCAGCCGAAAAACCTAAGGATACAGATAAAAATTTGGTATTAGTAGTTTTTGAGAAAAATGCAATCATACTACCTATCCCAGTTGCAAGACCGGCAAATAAGGTAAGTCCGAATGCTATAAGTATATTTTCGGTAATCATTTTAGTTTAAACTATTTAATAAGAAATCAAAATTAAGTGTTTGCAACTGAAATAAAAAGGCTCTGTCTTCCTGTGGCTGAGTTACTGCTCCTTGCGTCCCTCCTCCTTTTGGCATATGACCTCCTGCAGGTCTCTGGCCCATATTTGTTGGGATTTCCATCGCATCAATTAAAACCTTTAACTTAATTTCTTTTTTTGAGATTTCTTCAAGAGAATATCCTTCACCAAATAACTCATTAAGTGGAATAACTATTTCATAAGCCATTCTTTTTCTGTCATCCCAGTTAATTGCCAGTGAAATTCCTTTTTCGTTGGTAACAGGATGTGTTCCGTTAAATGATACAAAACCATCAGAAACAAAACTTGGATTATTCTCCAAAAAGCGTTTGGCCATGTTTCGGCCCTGCCCACCAGAATTCTGACCTTGTGTTCTTTCACCCTGAGGCTCGCCATCGGTCGGTTTGCTTCGCATCTGGAAAGAAGAAGTATCTTTTTTAGGATAAACGATTTGAGCAGATCTTTTTGGTTTTGTTTTTGTTTTTAGTTCAATTGTAACTCCTGATCTGAACATTTTCATCTGCATCATTTGGCTGGCTGTGAAAAAGCACAAATACAAATTGTTTTCATCATTAGTTATTCCATAGTATAGTTGCGTTTCGTTATCGAAGTAACGCAAATTATCTATCCATTCGTCAGATAATCCATCTATTTTAACTGGTGTGCTTTGCCAAACAGTAAGATTGTCCTG
>JAVEZW010000041.1:0-19983 GCA_034002805.1 Bacteroidales bacterium
CCACCAAATTCTTCAGATGTAAGCCTGGTTGCATAATCAATTATTTCTTTTTCAGTTACCGTATTGGCCAGATTCAGCAGTTCGTTATTATCTGATTGCTGACTATAAACTGAAATTGAAAAGCATACAAAAATAGAAACCAGTGTATATAATTTTTTCATCTGTAAGATTTTTAGTATTTAATTAAGACAAAAGTCATATAAAATAGTTTAAAAGAGTGAAGATAGCATAAGAAAAAACGATATTTATCGTTCCATTTAAAAGCTTTTATTAATTTTAGGCAGATAATCAGGGTAAATAATTTATGAGTAAAAAAACTGTACTCCTTCTTTTCGTAATTATTTCAATAAAATTTACTGCAATAGGACAAATACCAATAACTATCGGTGAAAAAACTATTGATTCGTTGCAGTATAAAAGCAAAACTACCTGGATTACACTAACACCCTTTTTTTTTGTAAATCGTAAGTTTTCTCCTGATCACGGGACAACCTGGGAAAATGTTGGAATGTTCGGTCAAAATCTCAAGCCCTATTTGATTAGTGATTCTATTGCCACTCAAAATATTAATATTTACAAATACACGCGAGCAGCAGGAATCTTACAAATGTGGGTAATTTCTCCTTTATTAGCTTATCATCACTTTACATATGATCCTACAGATAAATTCAGTACAGGCGATAATGTAATTGACCAAAATACTTATCTTGAAGAAGAAAGCGGATACCTAACTGCAGCAATTTTAGTATTTATTACTGGATCATTTACTTATCATGTTTTAGCTAAAACATACTTATTCAGATCGTTGCATGATTATAATCGGGGAATACTGGATAATACATTTTTAGAATCTGCCCAAATAAATATGAATTTAAAATTTGATCCTGTTTCAAATAATCCGCAATTAGGAATTATTATTACATTTTAAGGGAGAACCCCACGAGGGTTTAAAGGTATTTTTAGACCAAAACAAAAAAACAGAACCGGTACTTTTAATTTCCCGACTCTGCTTTATCAAACTAACTACAATAATGCAAATTCTTATATTTCTTTATTCAATAGCGTATTCTGAAAACTCGTTTCTGCAATTGATTTTTTCTTTACAATTTATATCATCGTAAACACAGTAAATATAATCAACATCGTTATACCCATTCAATAAACATTCTTTTTTATATTCACTTAAATTAAAATATTCCTTTTCGCCAGTTTTAACTATCATAATTTCCTGACCAATAATATCAACAAAAAGCTTAAGCCTTGATTCCTGGTCATATTCACTGATCATTTTATCGATAAACTCTTTAGGAATTTCTATCGGAAACAATCCAACATTAAGGGCTTTAGCATTAAATACATCAGGAAATTCGGTTGAAATAACAATTCGGTAACCTGCTTCGCGCATAGCTTTAACAGCAAAATCATAGTCAGATACTGCGTATGAATTATCCACGAAAACAATTATTTTATTTGAATAGTTATTCCTAATTTTTTCTGCGTTAAACTGTTCTACTTCGAAATCGTTAAAATTTAATTTTACAATACCAGATGTGATTGTCGAATACTTACCAATACTCATAAACAAAAATTTAAATTATACAAAAACTGTCATTTTAGATGGCTGAAATGCTCAAAAAAATCAATGTAATTGGATAAAAAACATCACACATTACATTTTATATTTTTTATTTACATTTGTTTTGATTTACTTTCCAAAAATGACCGACCAAAAGTATTTTTTGTGGTGTAACCAAAAAAACAATTTTTTTTATGATTTACGATACCCAGTATAATTTTAACATAAAATCGAAAGCATGTAATCAGCTGATTTTATTATAATTATATTAATATCAAACTAAATTTTTAGTACAATGTCCAACAAAAATTCTGATCCAATATTTCAACTTATTAAATCGCTTACCAAAGCTGAAAAAAGATATTTTAAACTTTATGTTACCCGCATGAAAAGTGCTGAAGATGCGCTATTCATAAAACTGTTCGATCTAATAGACAAGCAAAAAGATTATGATGAAAATAAAATCCTTGAAAAAGAAAAATCAATAAAAAGTCAACAACTTTCGAATTTAAAAGCACATTTACACCGACAAATACTAAAAAGTCTCAGGAGTTTTAATTCTGACGATGATGTTGAAATCCGGATTCGTGAGTTACTCGATCATTCTACGATTTTATATAATAAATGTTTATTCGATCAATGTGTAAAAACCCTGGAAAAAGCCAAACAGCTTGCCGAAGCTAATGAAAAGAATTTTTTACTTTTTGAAGTTATTGAGATCGAAAAAAGGCTGGTAACCAAATTCATCAGAACGAATATCGAAGATAAAGTAAGCGAGATAATTAAATCGTCGGATCGGATTAAGGAAAAGATTAGTAACATCAGCACGTTCTCGAATTTAACAATCAAGCTTTACTCCTTTTATTTAAAAATTGGATTTCTCAGAAATCATCAGGATTTTGAGCTGGTAAATAGCTTTCTTTATTCAACCCTTCCGGTTTTTCAGGAAGATAAACTCTCGTTCGACGAAAAAATGTATCTATATAATTCGTTTGTTGGATATTACTTTTTTATTCAGGATTTTGAAAGAGGATATGAATACGCAAAAAAGTGGGTTGCCCTTTTTGATGAGAATCAACATTTAATACCTGCAAAAACAGAACAGTACATAAAAGCACTTAACAACTTATTGGTTTCGCAATCTAAACTTTTTAAATACGACGAGTTTATTTCGACAACTCAAAAGCTCGAATCGATTAAAGAAAATCAGGATATAAAACTTACCGAGAACATTCGTTTACAATTATTTAAATACTTATCAACTCACAAAATAAACCGGTATTTCTTATTAGGCGAATTTACCGAAGGTTCTAAAATTATTCCAGAAATTGCCGAGAGTCTCGAAAAATATGAAGATTTATTAGACACCCATTACATTACAATCTTCTACTATAAATTTGCTTGTATGTATTTTGGTAACAACGATTATCATAAAACAGTTTTTTGGCTAAACAAGATAATCAACATGAAGGATGCTGATATAAGATCTGATATTCACAGTTTTGCTCGTATCCTAAACCTTATAAGTCATTATGAACTAGGTAATTTCGATTTAGTTGATTACTATTTGCGATCGACTTATCGGTTTTTAATTAAAAAGAACGACCTACATGCATTTCAGAAAATTATTCTGCGTTTTGTCCGCCGGTTAAGTTCGATAACCCGAGACCAGTTAACAGATGCCTTTAAGGATTTGCGTGATCAATTATTACCTTTAAACGAAAAATTTTACGAACGCCGACCTTTCATATACTTCGATATCATTTCGTGGCTCGAAAGCAAAATAGAAAACCGGAATAACCAGGAAATCATTCGCGAAAAAGTACTACGAAAAATTAGTAGTAATCAGTAAAACTACTCAACCAAAAATTCCTTTTTCCCAAAATAAACCAACCCATCGGGAGAAATGCCTTTTACAATTATCTCGTAAATGCCTTTACTATCGGAGGTTGTGAAATCAATTGAGTTATCACCGTTAGTAACAAATTTAGGGTTCCAGTATAATGTTGTTCTGAAATCAGGCAAATTTTCGGATAAATTAACACACGATTTTACCAACTCATTATAATCAACATCTGTTTCAAGTGTTTGATATTCCATAAATATCGATGATTTAGGGAAATCTATTTCCGCAAAATTCTCACTATTGGTTGTTATTAAAATTATGCCATTAATAATATTAGGACCAAGTATGTAGGTACTACCAATTACTTCAACCTTTTCGATCTGAGAAACATGCATGGTTAGCAATTTATTAAAATCAAAAACTGGAAGATAATCAACTAAAACAAGCGGTTTGCCTGGTAAAATATTGCTATTTTTATCATAAACATTGAAAGATAGCTGGCCTCCTGATTTATTAATCTTTGCATTGGTAATAATCTCAATAAAAATCTCTTCAAAACTTTCGAACTGAATATAGTCCTTCATTTGATAGGTCGATTTGCTTTCATCAATATTAAACTGTGGGCTTTTAACCCGGTTCTTTTCATGAATCTCGCCAATAGAACAGAAATTCTGCTGTAATTGAAAATTAACGTACAAATCTTCGATTGTTTTTTTATCAGCTAAACTAAAAATTGATGGAGTAAATTTTAAATCGGGATATTCGTTTGAAAAAGAACTTTTTACAAGCACCTCGTAATCATCAGCAACATCAGTTATTGGTGATATAAAAACATCATTAATACCTGTTAACTGATTTAAAGAAAAAACAAACTCCCCATTTGCATTAGTTTTATAAATATGTAACTGCGGATTATTATACAAAACCGATAAATAAACATCATGATCAGGAACGGATGATTTTGTTTTTTTGTTTTGCAATATTCCCGAAATTGTTAAGCCTCTTGTTTCGGGATAAAAATCAACACCAGTTCGTTGTTGAGCAACGATATTTTGTTTAAACAGCTCTTTGGAAATGGTTTTATTAAATAATATCATTATTTGGTCAATATCCTGATTGGTTAATGAATTGTTTTTTATGAAATTATCAATTAAAATAGGATGTGATAAATAAAAAGATGGTTTAAATTTTTCATTAATTAAGATTGATCCTTTTTTTGCGACCGAAATACTTAGGGCTGTCTGGTTATTAGCAATTTCTGTCCCCAGATTCAATGAAAAATTAACTCCTTGGCGGGTTTTAATATCGTTGTCTGCCAGTTCTATTTGGATTTCAGTTGGCTTCTTATACCCAATGTAAACTGTATTAATTTTTTCGATATCACCATTCGGTTTCTCTAACACAATGTAATTTATTCCATTATTAAATGCGCTCTCATCAAAACTAACATAACTTATCTGGTTACTGATTTCAATCCCTTTCGAATGAATTTTGCGATAATCATTTGTATAAACGGTTACCTGACAGGTTTGATTGTTAATTGATGAACCTTTAGCCTGAATAATATAGTTTACATTACTTCCTGATCGGGTAATACTGGTTTGAAACCCTTCGTTTTTAATAGTTGGAAATGGTTTTGTTATGATTTTTCCTTCTGATGTTTCGATTGTTAAAGTATAAGATTTATTTTGGTCGAATGATTGTTCAGCCGCTAAGACTCCCAAACCTGAAATTTTGCCCAGATCAATTCGTTCCTGGTTCTGATCATTGATATAAAACCGATTTTCTGCAATGGCCAAAGAATCTGGTATTCTTATTATCACCTTATTTTTAACCTGATCAATTAATGCATTTCCCTCTGGGACAATCCATATAGAATCACTTTCAAGCCAGTTTGCCAAGGAACCTGAGTTGTTTTTAGGATTAATGATGGTAAGAAACTTATAACCGTATCCTAAATCAGAGAAATTTCGCTGGTAGCGTGTGTATGCTCTTAATAGGTAATTACCGGTAGACACTTCTTTAGGAATTGTAATTATTCCATTCGCATTGTAATCGGTAAGATTATATTTTTTTTGAACCTGAGCCGAACCATTAGTACAATTTATCAACTCAACATATATTATAGTACTTAATGAAGACTTATGAGTAATCTCACTTAGATTATAAAAAGCTGAAAACCAAACATTTTCACCACTAAAATAAACATCACGATCAGTTTGGATTGTAATGCATTCTTTTATCTCACTAATAGTAGTCGAATTACTTGATTGGGCAATTGATTTACTGCAAAATATGCTTGCAATTACCAGAACCAAAAAAGTTTTTAATAAGTTTTTAAATCTCATTTTATAAGTATTTACAAATTTAATCTTCCCAAAAATCAGGTTTTTCTAAATAGCCACCTTCTGATCTGCAATCAATGCAATCAGGCTGAACAATGCCAAGACCTTCATCATCCATAACGTAATAAATAATAACTGGGACATTTGTATGATCTAAATTTCTATCAATATAACACATAGGGTAATGAAAAATAAAATAAGGTTTTCGGGATACAAAAATTCGTTTTGATGTAACTGAAGCTACTGTGAAATATCCTAACGCATTATCATTGATATTTTTTACATTTTTTACATTGCCTTTAATATTGTATGGTTGTTTTGTTATTAGAATATTTTCCTGAGATATTTGCTCCTCAACCTTACTCCAAAAATTATAAGTTTCTTCATCTATTGTATATTGCTCCATATAGAGACTATATCTATCAATTAATCTTTTTGAGTCGGCGCCTACAAAATGCAGAGGTTGGTGTATAATTTGGGGTATAGATAAATTGGATGTTTTTCCTGTATAAATATTATTAATATTCTGAGTTTTCCAACAAATCTGTAGTGAATCGAGACCCGTAATTGTATCAACATCATTGATATAAAAATCACCACCAAAAGAAAATGCATAAACTTTAAAATCGGCCTTATATTTGTATGTTTCAGACAAATGCCATAGAAAATAATTTTCCTTAAGTTCTGCTCGTTTAGTATCAACAAAAAACTTATAGCCCAGTACTCTTGAATAATTTTCATCCATAGTTATTGTATCCGCATAAACTGAATCTATTTCAATGGGTTGCTTAATCTCTTGAAAATCACTAACATATTCCTTTCCATAAGGAGTTAAAATTGTGATTTTATATGAAAACCCTATCCTGCCTTGCAAGCCTGAAGATGAAGTATAATAAATACCAGGTTCAGATTCGTTTAATAATTCAGATATACCTGAATTTTCTTGTATTGTTACAGTACAGCCTGTTAGTGGAATTATTGTTGGATTCTTAACAGATGATGTTATCGAAAGTTTTACTTTATATGGTCCTGCTTTGGTTGTAATGCTACCATCAACAACCATTAAGTTACTACTATTTACAGAATCGAGGATTATCTCTTCTTTACATCCAAAAAGAGAAATAAAAACAAACAAAACTAAATAATTAATTCTCATAATTTTTAATAACAATTATCACTGAATAATCATATCATATCTTTGTGTTTTTAAAACTCAAATCAATAAAATTAATCAACCCAAAATCCAGGTTTTTCAGTAACACCACCTTCAGATCTGCAATCGATACAATCGGGATGTACTTTACCCAATCCTTGATCTGATAAAACCAAATAAAATGGTCCTGACTGTCGGAACATATTTCGTAAATCGGTAACTACAAAACATGTTGAAACATAGAAAGGCATATTAGGTCTACTAATAAACATTCTTTGCTGATCAACTGCAGCTATAGTAAAATAACCTAACACCTTTTCTCCTGGATTTTTAACATTTTTTATATTACCAACAATATTAATAGGTTGCTTCGCAACAAATATATTTTCTTCTGATATCTGTTCTTCAACTTTTCTCCAGAAATCATAAGCTTGCTCATCAATAGTCAACTGTTCAAGTAAAAAACCATAGCGCTGTGTCAATCTCTTAGAATCGGTTCCTACAAAATGAAGCGGTTGATTTATTATTTGTGGTATACTCAAGTTTGATGTTTTACCAGTATAAATATTTTTTATTTGTTGAGTTTTCCAGCAAGTTCTTAGAGTATCAAAACTAAAAGTTGTATCGACATTATTTACAAATATTCTCCCATGTTGGTAAACAGCATGTAAAGTATTATTAGCATCGTATTTATACGTTTCGATTATTCTCCATAAAAAGAAATTATCGGGTGTTTGGCCAATATTGCTATTTGTAAAAAACTGTATACCGGGTAACCCTGATGGAAACTCCTGAGAACTAATAGTTGTTGTATCAGCATAAATCGATTCAATACCAATTGGTTCTTTCATCATACTAAAGTCACTTTCGTATTCATTTCCATCAGGAGATAAAATAGTTATCTTGTAAGAAGAACCTATTTGGCCTTGCATTCCTGATGCTGAAGTATAATACATACCCGGCTCAAGTTCGGTTAAAACTTCTGAATTTCCTGAATCGTCGTATATAGTTACTGTACATCCTGAAAAAGGAATATTTTGCGGATCAATCAATGTTGAAGTTAATGATAGTGAAATACTATAAGGGCCTGGATCATTTGTAATAGTTCCATCAACGACTAATAACTGAGGATTTTTATTTGATTCGAGTGCAACTTCTTCTCTACATCCTACTACAACAAGTACTATCAAATACAATAACCACTTTAATTTCATTATTTTAACATTTTTTTTTATCATTCTATTATTGTGATTTTAAAATCTATTAATTTATGTTTTCAATCAATCCAAAATTCGGGTTTGGTTGGTACTCCTCCTTTCGAAGTACAATTTATACATCCTTCATTTACAGCAGCTAGTTGGTCTTCGGTAGTTTTTATAATATATACCGGCGAACTTAATCTTCTGAGAACATCAAGATTATAGTTTATAGAGCAATCGGTTTCATAGTAATGTATAACTCGAGGTCTATCTAAAAATATTCTTTTCTGCGTGACAGAAGCAACGGTAAAATTACCCAATACTATCTCTTTGTTATTGTTCGAGTTTTTAACATTACCAACTACGTTATAGGGTTGTGTTGAAAACAAAATATTTTCTGTTGTAAACTGTTCATTCACGCATTTCCAAAAGGCATATGCTTTACTGCCAATTGAATATTGTTTTAATAAGACACTATATCTTTCCTGTAATCTTTTTGTATCTGTACCAACAAAATGCAATGGTTGATGCACTATTTTAGGAATTGCTAAATTTGTCATTGTACCTGTAAAAAAATAATTCACGTGCTCAGTTTTCCAACATCTATAAAGCTTTGAGTAATCGGCAACAGTACTTGAGCTATTTACTATCTCAACCGGCTGATATTCTGCTGTATATTGATAGGTTTCTATCATTTTCCACAAAAAGTAACTCTCTTTGTCTGCAGCTTGCTTTGAAGTGGTATAAAACTGATAACCTGGCAGCGTATACGGATATTCTTTTATATCAATTGACGACAGTTCAGCATATACTGAATCAATTTCAACGGGTTCTTTCATTTCCTGAAACTCAGTAAAATATTCTTTTTCATCGGTAGTTATAATCGAAATTTTATATGATTTACCAAAAGTTCCTCTAATCCCATCCTCTGAACCTGAGTAAATACCAGGTGCAATTTCAGTTAATATTTCGGAAATACCAGTATTCTCAAATAATGTTACAATACAACCTGTGCAGGGTATTTTCTTAGTCTCATTGATATCATTTGTTATCGAAAGATCAATAATGCAGGGCTCTGATTCGTTAGTAATAAACCCATCAACAACTAACTTAGGTTCATTATTTTTGTTTTGCAACATAACCTCATCCTTGCAGCCAACAACAACCAAAATAACAAAAAGACCAATAACCCTAGTTGTCATAATTACCAATTTTTATGTTGTAACTAATCGAAGGAATTACTGTTCCCAGAATCGAAATCTCGTATCCTTTAATCTGTCCATTTTCATTTCTAAACTGTATGGTATATGGATTTCTTCTTCCGGTAAGATTATAGAATGATATAGACCATGAACCATGCGCCAGTTTGTGTTTCTTTAAGTTACCTTCAATATTAATTGATAAATCAGTTCTAAAATAATCAGATATGCGATATTCGTTACGCATCGAAAATTCAGTAATCTGAATATCATTCTGATAATAGATTGAAGTTGGATAAGTAATAGGTCGTCCGGTTGAATACACCACATTTGCTGAAATGCTCAACCTTTTTGTTACTTTATAATTAAGCGAAACGTTTAATGCATGCGGACGGTCATAATTTGCAGGATATTCAAGACCGAGGTTATTCATTTCGCCGGTTACGGTATTATTAACCTGAACCAATGCTCTCGAATACGTATAATTAATCCAGCCATTTAACTGACCTGACTTCTTCTTAACCAGTAATTCAATTCCATATGCTCTTAAGTCACCCTGAATAATATTGGTTTCGGGAATTTGATTTGTAATAAAATCGGCTCCATCTTTATATTCAACAAGGTTTCCAACTGTTTTGTAATAAACCTCTGCAGATGTCTCGATCTGATCTTTGCCGAAGTTTTTATATAACCCGAAAGTATATTGCTCACCTCTCATTGGTTTAAGATGCGAATCGCTTAGTTTCCATTTATTTGTTGGTGTCACACTTATCGAATTCGATAACATATAAATGTACTGATGCAACCTGTTATAGCTTGCTTTTACTGAGAAACTCTCGCTAAGCTCATATTTAGCCGAAAGCTTGTAGTCGAAATTATTATAATTACTAATTGTTTCGTTATTTGAATAGGAGATTGTATCAATGATATTATCAATTTCACGAGGTTGATTTGCAGCATATTCATAAACCGTTTTAGGTCCTAAATAATTATACATCGAAAACCTCACTCCTCCTTCAACAGTTAGTTTATTGGTAATATCCCACTGATCGCCCAAATACACACTACTATTCAGGGCTTTTTCAGGCTCAAACTCAAGGGTTTTAATAAGCGATTCGCTGTTAAGCGGCACAAAATCACCATAGTTTAATTCATAGTATAAAACATTTACACCAAAAACAATGGAATGATTATACGTTGGAAAATACTTAAACCCTAATTTTGCTTCGTTATGATTTAACTCAAAAGAATGTTTGTTTCCGAGATAATCAATTTCGTAGTTTTCTTCGGTGTAAGCGTACTGGCTTTTTATAATATCAATCTCTGAAATAAAGCTTTTCGAGAAAAAATGAGTCCAGTTTAATGTTCCGCCGAGGTTATCGTATTTATTTCTTAAACCAAAAGCAATATCCGAGTTATCGTTACTGCCATATAAAAATAACTTAAGATTATTTTTTTCATTTACCGAATAGGTTAAATTGATAAGCCCGTCGTAAAACGATGCAGAACTATTGTTTATTTCGGGATTGTTTATTTGATTTAATAACCACTCTGAATAGGTTGAACGAGCACTTATCAAATAACTTCCTTTATTCTTTGTTATAGGGCCTTCGATCAATAATTTAGCCGAAACAGGTCCTATTCCTCCACGAGCCGAAAAATTTTCCTTATTACCTTCTTTTGAGTCAATATCAAAAACTGATGATAAAAAACCACCATATTCAATCGGAATATTACTTTTATACATTCTAAACTCATTAATGGCATCAGAATTAAAAGTAGTAAATAATCCGAATAAATGCGATGAGTTATAGACAGGTAAGCTATTGATATAAAACATATTCTGATCGGCAGGACTACCTCTTACATTAAAACCTGCTGATGCCTCACCAACAGTTTGAACACCTGGTAATAATAATGCAACTTTAATAATATCCTGTTCTCCTAAAACCACCGGTATTTTTTTTATCGCAACAGCACTCATCTTTTCAAACCCCATATTACTGCTTTTGATATTATGATTTCGGCTAGCCGAAACAACTGCTTCATCAATCAGGAATGGTTTTGTTTTTAATGAAATATTCAGTTGTCCATTCGATAACACGTTTACCCTGTATGTTTTTTCAAATTTGCCCAAACTATTTACCAATAAAGTATAATCACCGGGTTCTATCTGTATTTCGTAATATCCCGAGATATTGGTTGTTTCGAACTTATTCTTTTCAAGTATTTTAAGGTATGCCTGTGATATCGGTTCTCCATCATCCTGATTCAAAACATACCCACTTATTGAAACTTTACCATTTTTAATTGCACTTCCTTTTGTACCAATAACAACATTTTCTGAAATATATTCCTGATAGGTTTTTAAATAATCTTTTCCTCCTTCGGTATATTGAATCAAACCATCTTTATCGTTCAAGCCTACTTCATTTTTTTGATATTTGCTAAAAAAAATATCAAGATCAGATTGAAGTTTAAAATCTTTAAACAAAAAATAATTCCCCTGATTATCCTTTGTAACAGTTATTTCGTATTGCGAAAAAGTGTCTTTAAGCAGTTTATCGAGCAACACACTGTCTTCGTTTATAACTATTTGAACATTTGGAAAACTCTTTGTATCGAAATAAAATCGAAGGTTGTACTCTTTTTCTATTTTTTTCGAAAAGCTTTGCCAATCGCTGCTTTGTTGCTTAATATATATAGTAGTTTCCTGGCCTGATATTAAATTTACGATACCGAACACGAAAAAACTAATCAGAAGTATTTTAATTTTCATTTTGGATGGAAATAATTGTATTACAATAGGTTATTATTTCTTTAAGTTCATTTGATGTAGCAGTTGAATAGTTAAATCCATTTTGCTTCAAATAGGTTTTAACTTTCTTTTTATCTATCTTATCGTTAAAAGCTTTAATAAACGAGTTAAGGTTATTCGCATTTTGCAATGTACCATTATGAAAAAGCGAAACATCTTTTTTAAGAGATGAAAATCGCCCATAAGGTGATAAGTTATTATAAGTTTTCAAAAACACCTTTTTGTACTTTATTAAGAGCCTGTAATCTTGATTTGTTATTTGTTCATAAAATAACTGATCATTTTGGTTTTGAAATAGTACTCGCGAATTTACGAATAGTCTGTTTTCGATGTAAAAAGAATCTATCTGTGATTTATTAACACTTAATAACCTGTTATAATCATTTATTTGCGTGTTAAGTACAACAACTTCATTTAAAATATCATATTTTAAAAGCAAATCACTATATTTTTTACCATTAATAAAAATAATACCCTTGCTCCACGATTCATTAAATAAATAAGGACTCCCCATTACTCTGTAATCGGGCATCTGATAAACACAACCATTAATTAGTTCATCATCAATGCCATAATAATCATTACTTATTTTTACTAACTCTCCAACCGAATTAACTGAATAGTTATTTTGTGCCTGTGCTGATAAAAGTACTGAAATATGAATGGTGATAAACAAAGCGAGGTATTTCCGAAAATTGAATCGAAATAAGTCTTTCATACAATTATAAATATTAAAAGGATTCTAAATCTTTTTTCCCTAATGAAATCAGACCGTACTTTATTTGGAAAGTTTAATGTCTGAAAATATTTTATTTTAACGAAAATGTAAAACTAATAGAAATAACATGATTTTAATTGGCAAAGCCAAAATATGTTTTCATGATTATTATCAGGATCTCTCAGGTGAAATTATAAAAAGTATACAAACTTTAGTTTTTAAATTTAAGTATGCAATATTAGCTGTTTTAGTTACTTAATAGATTTTTCATTAACTTGTGGTACAAATCACAACAAATTTTAGGATGAAAAAAACATATCTAATAATCTTCTTAATAACTCTAAGTATTAACCTTATGTGTGCACAGGATCGAATTACCGGAAAAACTTTTGCAACACGCTCCGAAATTATAGCAAAGCATGGAATGGCAGCCACCAGCCAGCCTCTTGCAACTCAAATAGCTCTAGACATACTTAAAAAAGGAAGAAACGCCATTGATGCTGCAATTGCAGCCAATGCAGCATTAGGTTTAATGGAACCTACAGGAAACGGAATTGGTGGCGATCTTTTTGCCATTATATGGGATGCAAAAACACAGAAGCTATATGGATTAAATGCCAGTGGACGATCGCCAAAATCATTAACCCTCGAATATTTTAAAGAAAAAGGATTAACAAAAGTTCCATCACACGGACCTCTTTCTGTTTCTGTTCCCGGATGCGTTGATGGATGGTTTGAGATGCACAAGAAATTTGGATCGATGAAAATGACAGAAATATTAAAACCAGCAATTGATTATGCACGCGAAGGATTTCCGGTTACCGAACTTATTGCTTATTACTGGAATGGAAACTCACGGAGTTTAAAAGATTTTCCAGGTTTTAAAGAGATTTATATGCCAAACGGCAAAGCGCCTCAAAAAGGAGAGATATTCAAGAACCCATATCTTGCCAATACACTCGAAAAAATTGCCAATGGAGGACGTGATGTATTTTACAAAGGCGAAATTGCCAAAAAAATTGATGAATACATGAAAAAGCAAGGCGGATTCTTATCTTATGAGGATTTAGCAAGCCATACTTCTGAATGGATCGAACCTGTTTCAACAAATTATCGTGGTTATGATGTATGGGAACTTCCGCCAAACGGACAAGGAATTGCAGCACTTCAAATACTAAATATTTTAGAATTGTATGATATTGCTAAAATGGGTTTTGGTAGTACCGAATATCTTCACCTGCTTACCGAAGCTAAAAAACTAGCTTTCGAAGATCGTGCAAAGTATTATGCTGATATGTCTTTTGCAAATGTTCCTGTTGAACAATTAATTTCAAAAGATTATGCACAAAAAAGAAATGAACTAATCAATCCAAACCGTGCAGCACGAAGCTATACTCCGGGTGAATTAGAACAAGGAAATACAATTTATATGACCGTTGCCGATCAATATGGAAATATGGTTTCTCTTATACAAAGTAATTATCGCGGAATGGGATCAGGAATGACACCTACAGGACTTGGTTTTATTATTCAGGATCGTGGCGAACTTTTTACACTCGAAGAAGGACATGCCAATTGTTATACTCCAGGAAAGAGACCATTTCATACCATTATTCCAGCATTTATTACCAAAGATGGCAAGCCATTTATGAGTTTTGGAGTTATGGGTGGCGCCATGCAACCACAAGGACATGTTCAGATTGTGGTAAACATGATCGATTTTGGAATGAACCTGCAGGAAGCTGGCGATGCACCTCGTATGCAACATTTGGGAAGTTCAGAACCGACAGGCGAAAAAATGACTGATGGAGGTACATTGGTTCTAGAATCAGGATTCGATTACG
The DNA here is from genome assembly GCA_034002805.1 of Bacteroidales bacterium. Classification (GTDB taxonomy): domain Bacteria; phylum Bacteroidota; class Bacteroidia; order Bacteroidales; family UBA12077; genus UBA12077. Next base: position 14,699 of record JAVEZW010000041.1, read on the forward strand.
AAGTAATTCGTGAGTTACTTAAGAAAGGTCATAAAATATCTTACGATTTAGGTGGTTATGGAGGCTATCAGGCAATTATGTGGGATGAGAAGAATGGAGTGTATTATGGAGCTTCCGAATCGCGTAAAGATGGGCAAGCAGCGGGATATTAAAAGTTAAAAGTAATTTAAAGTGAACTAAAGTTTAAAGTTAAAATGGTTTTTAATCTGTTTAAAAAAAAGAAGAAAAAAGTTCAGCTAAAGGATTTAAATGGAAATCCATTAATGGCTGGCGATAAAGTAGAATCACTCAGATATGATCTGGGTATCTGCACAGTTATTGAAACAGATAATGGATTTGAGTACGAATCCCAATCCACTGGTCAGAAAGTACATTATGCCAGAATGATTGATGCTGCAACAACATTTCAAAAAGTTAAAAAGCTGGAGTAAATAATTTAACATTAAGCTGTTATAAATTGAAAACTGGGAATAAAATAATTCAACTATGAGAGAAAAAATAGATTTAAAACTAGCAGTACTTATTGATGCAGATAATATTCCCTACTCGAATATTAAAGGTATGCTCGATGAAATTGCCAAATTGGGTATTCCAACAATTAAAAGAATTTATGGAGACTGGACCAAGCCAACAGTTTCGGGCTGGAAACCAGCACTTCTCGAACATGCCATTACTCCAATCCAGCAATATAGTTACACTTCGGGCAAGAATGCCACCGACTCAGCCATGATTATTGATGCCATGGACATTTTGCATAGCGAAAAGGTTGATGGTTTCTGTCTAGTATCAAGCGATAGTGATTTTACCCGATTGGCTGTTAGATTACGCGAATCGGGTATGCTTGTAATAGGTATAGGCGAAAAGAAAACACCAAACCCATTTATTGTTGCCTGCGATAAGTTTATTTATATTGAGATTATTGCTGCCGAGGAGGTTTCCAAAACTACAAAAACAACAACACCTGCAATAGAAACGAATAAAATCGATTCGGTGAATAAAAAACTTATTCAGCTTATTAAAACCTCCATTGAGGATCTGGCTGATGATACAGGCTGGGCATTTCTGGCTGAGGTTGGCGGCTTAATTATAAAGAAAAGACCAGATTTTGACCCACGAAATTATGGATTCCCGAAACTCACTCCCTTAATAAAATCATTGCATGAGTACTTTGAAATTGATGAAAAGGAAGTCGAAAAAACACATATTAAACATATCTATGTTAAGATTAAAAAGTAATTCAAAATCTTATTTAAATCAATTTTAAATTACCGGATTTTATGCATTAGAATACTTTTAATCCTGATTATTTTATATTTTTGAATTATACATACCTAAATTTTGGGATAATGCACCAATTTATGAAAAGATTTATTCCTCCTGATAAATGGAAATTTCCTGTTATCATTATTTTGGGTATATTTTTTGGCCTTTCTATTTATTCATTTCAAATATCAAAGGCTACGTCGTATTTGTCTGATAATCCCCAGACATGTATAAACTGTCATATTATGGTTCCTCAATTTGCAACTTGGAATCATAGCTCGCACAGGGAGTTTACTTCTTGTAACGAATGTCATGTTCCACAAGATAATTTCTTCTCACATTATTATTTTAAAGCAAAAGATGGATTGCGACATGCTACCATTTTTACACTTCGTGCCGAACCGCAGGTAATTCATATCAAAGAAGCGGGAATAAATGTTGTTCAACAAAACTGCATCCGATGTCATGAGCAATTAATTACCTCTGCAAGTAAGATAATGCATAATAAAGATCATCAAAACAACAGGGAATCGAGACTTTGCTGGGAATGTCATAAAGAAGTGCCTCATGGAAGGGTTAATAGTTTATCGAGCACACCAAATGCAAGAGCTCCACTTCCCGAAAGCCCTGTTCCTCAATGGCTAAAAGAAATTACTAAAAAATAAATTATAAATTATGAAACCAATCAGCGAACAAATAAAAGAAAAACCATGGCTGGGATGGATCATCTTTTTTTGTACCATCATTATTGTTTTCTTTCTCGGATTATTGGCATCATCCATAATTGAAAGACGTGCTGAAGCTGTTTTTGCTTACACACCCGAAGTTGAACATTCGCAATGGGAACCCCGAAACGAAATCTGGGGTAAAAATTTTCCCCGACAATACAACAGGTATATGCAAACTTCCGATACCAGCTTTATAAGTAAGCATGGTGGCGGGGCAATGCGCGATATGCTCGAAGAAGATCCACGACTTGTGGTTCTTTGGGCTGGATACGCCTTCTCAAGAGATTACAAACAAGGCCGCGGACATTATTATGCAATTACCGACATTCAAAATATTCTAAGAACTGGAGCTCCTGTTGATGGGGCTAAAAGTCCTCAACCAAATACCTGTTGGTCTTGCAAAAGCCCTGATATTCCAAGATTGATGCAAGAAGAAGGAATCGAGGAGTTTTACAAAGGCAGTTGGGAAACAAAAGGCCACGAAGTAGTTAATTTTATTGGTTGTGCCGATTGCCATGATGCGCAAAACATGAACCTGCGAATAACACGTCCGGCTTTAATAGAATCCTTCGATCGCAGAGGTATGGATATCAACAAGGTAAGTCACCAGGAAATGAGATCATTGGTATGTGCACAGTGCCATGTGGAGTATTATTTTAAAGGTGATGGAAAATATCTTACTTTTCCATGGGATAAAGGCTTTGAAGTTGAAAACATCGAGAATTATTACGACAGTTATGATTTTACCGACTGGACTCACACCATTAGTAAAACACCTATGCTAAAAGCGCAACACCCCGATTACGAATTATTTATGTCGGGCATACACGGACAAAGAGGATTAGCATGTGCAGATTGCCATATGCCGTATATGAACGAAGGCGGACAAAAATTTACCGATCATAAGATCCAAAGCCCGTTAAATAATGTTGCAAATACTTGTCAGGTTTGTCATAGAGAAGAAACCTCAAATCTTATTGCAAACGTATATGAACGACAGGATAAAATAAAACAAAGTCGTGATATGCTTGAAGAACTTTTAGTTCGTGCACATGTTGAAGCTGCTAAGGCCTGGGAGCTTGGTGCTAAAGAAGACGAAATGAAAGAAATCCTTACAAATATTCGTCACGCTCAGTGGAGATGGGATTTTGTAGCTGCATCACATGGAGGATCATTCCATGCTCCTGTTGAATCAGCAAGAATTCTTTCTACAGGCCTCATCATTGCACAGGAAGCAAGAGTAAAACTTGCCCGAGTACTTGCAAATCATGGGTATAATAAGGAAGTTGCTTATCCGGATATCGCAACCAAAGAGAAAGCTCAGAAATTTATTGGTTTAGACATGGAAAAACTCAATGCTGATAAACAAAAATTCATAAAAGAGGTTGTTCCACAATGGAAAATTAAAGCAGCTGAAAGAGAAAAAACATACGAGACAAAAAACATATAGATCAAAAAAAATCCGAAGCTAAACACTTCGGATTTTTTAATACTTCTTATTAAATAGTACCTTTGCTCATTATTATTGCTTAAGATGGTTAAAATCTTAAAAAAGGTTATTGGTTATATTTTACTTGTTCCCATCTATTTTTACAGATGGGGAATATCTCCATATAAACCAGCCTCTTGCCGACATATTCCAACCTGCTCCCAATATGCTGTTGATGCGATAAAAATGCATGGCCCATTTACAGGGAGTTTACTTACCATAAACCGTATTTCCAGATGCCATCCTTGGGGAACACATGGATACGATCCCGTTCCAAAAATTCTGGTAAAAAAAAACAAACCTTTAAAAAAAGGCAAATATTCGGTACTAAATAAATAAATTCCCTCTTTATTTAATCCGGTATCTAATTCCTACATAAATAATTCTACCCATTACAGGTCCCCAAATCATTGAACTATCGAAATACGAACCAAATGGATCTTCATTAGAAATTATCGGATTGGGTTGCATATACTCCAATAAGTTTTCTCCGCCTAAGTAAACCTCAAGCTTCTCATTCCATGTCTTGCTAATCTGTGCATTCATTAAATAAAATGACGGAGAGAATTCATTCAACTGATACTCCGAAGGATTTGATCCGGTAAATGGTATTCGCTTTTTGCCTTGCCAGTTAATAGTATAATCAAATTTCCAATGATTACGTGTTTCGTATGCTAGATTTAAAAAGGCTCTATGAGATGCCACCAAAGGTTTATCGGCAAGATTATTATCATAGGTAGTTTTTACATCGTACCAACGATAAGCTAACCGAAAATCAAGTCTTTTAATCAATTCATAATCTAATTGAGCCTGAAAACTATTCGCATAGGATTTGCCTTCAAGATTATAGAAATTTACTTCCTGTGGATTTTGGTCGAGATCAATAATAACCTGGTTTATAAAATCTGTACGGTAAAAATCTAAACTCAAGCTACCTTCCCTGTAATCAATAGTAAATTTCTGAGTTAAATTAAGGCCATAATTCCATGCAACTTCTGGCTCTAATCCATAAGGGTTATCATTGTTTTTACCCTGAATAACGATCTTTCTTGAGCTGGCAAATAATCCGCTATTTTCAGATAATATACTTGCTGTTCGCTGTCCTCTTCCTGCAGAAGCACGTATAACCGTTTTTTCGGTTATCGCATAACGCAAATGTAATCGCGGAGTTACAAAAGCTCCGAAAATATTGTGGTAATCGGCACGCAAACCAGCAACCAGACTAAAATTCTCAAGATGTGAATAGGTATACTCGAAATATGCTCCCGGAACCAATTCGTTTCGCTTAAAAACAGTGTCGTTAAAGTGCTCGTTATAATTATCGTACTGAAAACTCGCCCCGGTTCTGAATTTATGGTTTGTATTACCAATAATTCCCTGGTACAACAAATTTGTATAACCTGCATGCTGTGTTGCATCATAGCTATTTAATCCAAAATAACTGTTTTGTTCATGCGAGGTCCAGTTTAATTGAAGTCCAACTGAATGCCCTGGTTTATTCTGAAAGACTTTTCCAACCTTCGTCCATGCTTCATATCGATTTACATTCATTTGCATACCCCAATAATTGGTAGTCATAGCATCCGTTTCGGGATTAAACTTCAATTGTCCGCCAGTACTTTCAATAAAGGTACCTTTAATACCTAACTGAGCTTCAACACCGCTCGAATCCTGATATTTCCAACGATTCAATCCAATATAATAAGTTGATAAAGGATTATCTATAAAGCCATCCGAGTTTTGATCGTGCTTAAACGAATTGTTCTTTGAATGCAATAACAATCCAGTCGACCATTTATCATTTA